>CAZPUW010000128.1:0-7547 GCA_964589795.1 uncultured bacterium | reverse complement strand
GGTTGCTGGTGTCAATACCGACCACCGGATCACGAGTGACTCTATTGAGTCCGCAGCCGTGACCACAACTAAACTGGCGGATAGTGCAGTCGATGCCACCAAGCTCGCCAATGGCGCAGTCGATAATACCAAACTTGCGGATAATGCGGTCACCAGTATCAAAATTCAAGACGGTACGATTACAAATGCTAAAGTTGCAGAAAGCACCCTTACTGAAGACCGGCTAAACAGCGGCATGGTCACGAAACTTTCGAAATTGAAGTCGGATGGTGATTTCCAAGGTGACCTCTTCGCTTCCGATGGCACTACCAAGCTCATTGATTCCGCTTCTGGCAAGGTAACCACAGCACTCCAGACCAGTAGTGGCGCTTCCATCGACGACCGGATCGAACAATTCTACACCGATATCTATAATAAGGATATCGCGATTCCCCTGCTCGATAAAGATGTAACCAAATCCGCAGTCCATCCGACTTACTTGACCTACCGTCCCGGTTTTACTACCGGAGATATCAATATCGGTAACATCGGCGATAGTTGGGACAGTATGTTCGATCTGACGCGCGCCGATAATGGTGAGGATTTACTTGATGCTTCCGGCAATCCGATTAAGGTGGTCGCGCTCTGGCAGAAACAGAATAAGACCAATGCGATAACTGCCGGGAGTGATCCGCACGGGTCGGGTCCCGGTTGGTCCCGCAACGACGGCGATGGCAGCAATAACTCGACATGGATCGAACTCTCGGTAATACCGGTTGTCAACTTCACGATTGCTTATTCAGTACGGAAAAAATTATCGCAACTCGCAACCCGCGATTTGGTCACCGTTGGTGTAATCAAAGGGGGACAATCCGATGCCAATGTTACCACTGCGCTGCAGGAACTCAAGGGTACTCCGAATTGGAACGATGCGGTTCCCAGTGGTCGCAAATTAATCGAACTTACCACCACCAAAGATGGCGGGATAACCTACGTCATCGCCGATGGCAAGGTGAAAGGGACTTCGATTGCCAGCAATGAAGTCGGTAACACTCACCTTGTTGATAATGCGGTTACTACCCAGAAAATTGATGCGAATGCGGTCACTGGAAATAAAATTGCTAGCGGTGCGGTGGGGAATACACAGATTGCCAATGCCGCCATCAATGACACCAAACTTGCCGATGGCGCGGTAACCGCTATCAAAGTCGCGAATCAAGCCATCGATGCAAGCAAGCTGGCGAGTAGCGCAGTTACTACGGTAAAGATTGCACCGAATGCCGTCGATGGTAGTAAGCTGGCAAGTGATTCAGTCGATACTACCCACCTAGTCAATAATGCGGTTGATGCATCGAAGCTGGCAAGTAATTCTGTCACTGCCGGGAAAATTGCTAATTCTGCGGTCGGTACAGCGAATCTTGCCGATGGCGCAGTAATCGATACCAAAATTTCCGATGGTGCAATAACTACCAACAAACTGAATGCGACTGCACTGGCAGCATTCGATGCACATAATTTGGTGCAGAACCCATCGTTCGAATCGGGAGCATGGGTCTGATGAGTTTCTTCGATACGACGACCGATTACTCGGTATTTGGTGGTAGTTCACTGCGATTGGTTGGTGATTCTGCGCCACCGAATGTCATCACCGGACGCAGCAATCCGATCCCGGTGCACGGGCGCGATGCTATCGTCGTATCCGCTTACGTCTTCGCCCAGGCAATTATCACCGGAACCGAATTTTCAGGATTACTGACTTCCTATGATAACAACGGCAATGAACTCAGCACCATCGAATGGTTAAAGCTTACTGCCGGTAATGGACAGTTTATCCGGTATTATTTGGTACAAGACATTAGCAAACTCCCCTATAACACCTCTTCAATCCGGCTCTCGTTCGCACTTTCTGATCCGTCAAATAAACCTGCCGGACAAGTCTATGTCGATTGTGTGAAGTGCGAATATGGTAATCGGGTCACCGGTTATTCGGAGTCCGTGTTTTACGAAGAGATCTGCAAACACATCGGTGGATTTGGTGTTCCGACAATCGGCACGGCACAGTTAGCGAATGATTGTGTAACAAGCGGGCAACTGGTAACCGACCCCGCCTCCCTCGGAAAGTTGACCGGAGAGGCGTTGCAATATAATGGTGCGGCACTGAATGCCAATGTCCCGCTCAATGTGAATAATGGACTAAATGCACTCGGAAAAACCGGTATTACTCAGATGATACAAGTATCGAATCCCTGGGGCGGAATAATTAACATTGAAATCACTAATGGCATTATTACGAGCATCGCATGAGTGAATTTGAACACACTTCCGGTGAACATCTCGAACCACCCTATTCCTGCCAGTACCATCTGGCTAAAGTGGAGCAGATTGTACAGCAACTGCAGGACTTAAAAGAATCGATTCAAACCGTGCAAACGGAAGCGAAGGAAGAACGCAAGGAAGTCCATGCTGCATTGAAGGAATTAAACGATGCGATCAAAGGCAACGGAAAGGAAGGGCTCGTTGTGCAGATGGATCGCAATACTAACTTCCGGCTCATGATGACGAAGCTGCTCTGGGTATTATTCACGCCACTTTACGGTGGATTGATCGCACTCGTTATAAATCTATTTCTATCCAAATCATTGAGGTGAATGATGAGTATTCTCACAGCAATCCCCATTGTGGGACAAATTATCGATAAAGCCGAAGGCATCATCGACAAGTTAGTGTCGGATAAAGACCTTGCGGCGAAACTGAATCACGACCTGCAGACGCAGATGCTCGCACTCGATTATGGTGCGCTGGAAAAAGAGATCGATGCCAAGGCGAAGGTACTGGTCGCAGAGGTACAAGGGCAGAGTTGGCTGCAGCGCAACTGGCGACCGCTCTTGATGTTGGTGTTTACATACATCGTTGCTCACAACTTTGTGATTGCACCGATCTTTGGCATTACCTCCGTGCCGGTGCCGGAGCAGATGTGGACGTTACTCAATATCGGAATCGGTGGCTATATCGTCGGACGCAGTGCTGAGAAAATTGCGACCTCATTAAAGAAGGATGACTCAAAATGACTCTGGACGACATCGAATTTATTCCTGCGGCAAGAACCAACGCATATTCCCGACCAAGGAATATCGTGATTGACACGGTTGTCATTCATTATACTGCCAATGGTAGCATTGAGGATACGATTGCGTGGTTCCAGAATTCCGCAAATAAAGTATCGGCGCATTATGTAATCGGCACAGACGGACGCATTGTCCGAATGGTGCCGGACGACAAGCGCGCTTATCATGCTGGTGTTTCCGAATGGCAGGGTCGTCCGAGTGTCAATGCCTTTTCGATTGGAATCGAACTCGTCAACTGGGGTCCGCTCAAGCTGCGCGATGAATCCTTTTTCGCTTGGCCTAATGATTATACCGAACGCTATGATGGCGATGAGCCGGTATTGATCGGCACCGAATATTGGCAGTCGTTCCCGGAGCTACAGCTTGCTGCTCTTGAGCAACTGCTCGTGCTCCTCCGCGAAGAGCACCCAATCCAGTGGCTGGTCGGTCATAATGAAATAGCCCCCGGACGCAAGATTGACCCGGGTCCCGCGTTTCCATGGGAGCGCTTTCGACCTAACGTTTGACCCTGTCAACCGTTCGATAATCTCTCCTTTCCCAATCTAGTTAGCTAACCTACAAGCCGCTACAGTAGCGGCTTTAACGGTTATTGCCTTGCCTTGACTTCGCAAGACCCCGCGCTTAAGGTGTTGCCAACAAGTAAATCCAACGCAAGGCATTATCATGAAATACACAATACACAACCAGAAGTTCGGAGTCGAGATAGAGACTGCCGGATGCGAGCGGAAGCGAATCGCCGAAGCGATCAAGACTATCGTCAACGGGCGAGTCACCCAAGAGTTCGGAACCTTTCAAGCATCGCTGGTCACGCAACCTGATGGTCGCATCTGGCGAGTCCAAAACGATGCATCAATAACAACCATCCGCGGTCACAAGGGTTCCGAGATTGTATCGCCGATTCTGACCTACGACGATATCCCGACGCTCCAATTAATCATCATCGCGGTTAAGGGAATCGGCTGTATCGCCCATCGGAGTTGCTCCGTGCATGTTCATGTCGATGCGACACCGCATACCGCACAGTCCTTAACCAATCTGGCGAAGATGGTCTATCGCAATGAGGATTTACTCTTCCAAGCGATCGGCACCTCACCGGAACGCAGAGCACATTACACTAAGCCGATGGAGCAGGAGTTCATCGACCGGTTGCTTCAGAGTAAACCGGATACGATGACCGATTTGAACCGGGCATGGTATGGACATGCTAATCAAAACCCGCAACACTATGACCAGAGCCGCTATCGAGGTCTTAATTACAACAATTTGTACCGCTCAATCCACACGATTGAATTCCGGTATTTCCAAGCCTCCTTAAACTCAGAACGAATTACTTCCTGGATTCAACTGGTGCTCGCAATGTCGGCAAAAGCCCTCGACCTCAAAAAGACGACTCACTCCAAAATTGAAACCGACAATCCCAAGTTCAACTTCCGGGTCTTCATGGTTGCCGGTCTGGGAATGAAGGGCAACGAGTTCAAAACCGCACGAACCATCCTGCTTAAGAACCTGCCGGGCAATAGTGCATGGCGATATG
This sequence comes from uncultured bacterium, assembly GCA_964589795.1. Classification (GTDB taxonomy): domain Bacteria; phylum Electryoneota; class JAOADG01; order JAOADG01; family JAOADG01. Next base: position 2,909 of record CAZPUW010000128.1, on the reverse strand, counting down.
GCAAGCCGCAAAAGAATACGGAGGTCGCCAATGTCCAATAAAGCGACGATTCCCTATTTCGCGTATGGAGCGAATCTCAATCTCGACGATATGGAATGGCGTTGCCCGGGGCATCTGCCTCGCTGCGTCGCCTATATCGAAAACTACCGGCTTGTCTTTCGCGGGGTGGCATCGATTGAACCAGCAAAAGGACATCGTGTTTACGGTGCGTTGTATCTGCTCACCAAATCCGACCTCGACGCACTAGACCGGTTTGAAGGATATCCCCGGTTGTATCACCGCAAAATTTTACCGCTCCGCAAATCCGGAAACAATCACAATACGAAAGCGTGGGTGTACATAATGAATGCCGACCGTAACGGTTACTATCCCCCTTCCGGTGGATACCTCGAGACGATACTTGACGGTTGCCGTGACTGGTGTATTCCTGATTTCTATCGCAAGCAAATCCTCAACGTTGCAAGGAGGCAACACAAATGATCAATAAGCACGAACTCGTCAATGAAAATGCGGTCTTCGTCGGCACTGCCGTCGAGATCGTCGAACAACTCCGGACGCAGGGATACTTCGAACGGTCGCTTCCGTTCCGGCAGTATCTGCGGCAACTGGTCGACACCATCGAAATCGCGGGAGGTCCCAATCTTTACAAAGGGATCTTCAATGAATCAGAGAAAATATCCGACGAGGAGTTGGCGGAACGGTTTATCCGCGAACTCATTAACAACGGTCTATTCAAGGAAGCGTGAGCATCTGCTCACTCAATCGTAATCATCAAATCCAAATCAATCACTCAACACTCTCTTGAAAGGAGAACAGCATGAGTACCACAACAACCAAAACCAAGAAGCAAATCGGCGACCGTGTCGTTATCACCGGTGGCTCCCGCAAGGGCATTCAAGGAAACATCATCGCATTGCAGGGATTGAAAGCGACCCTGCGCACCGACGATGGCGAAGAGATTCCGGCAATGCTCGCCTGGATCGATAAAATCGAATCAACTCAACCGGCACAGGAAACCGTAGAGACACCCAGCGAACCCGTCGAGACACTGGTCGTGGAGACCACTTCCGATACGACGACCGAACCACCCGAACCGCCACAACCGACAGTATCCGAGCCGGTTGCTGAATCCTCTTCACCCGAAACTGAGACAGCACCGATAGTGAAGAAGCGAGGTCGGAAACCCAAGCCAGATGCCGCATCAACGGCAACGGTGCAATCCGAACCGGCAGAAACGACAGAATCGGCACCGACTACGGAAACTGCGACAGTCGCACCGGAGGCAATACCGGTCGCACCGAAGCGGACACGCAAGCCCAAATCCAACCCGGCACCGGAAATTGCCCCTGAATCGAACGTGGCGCAAAACCCCTACGAACAAATGACAGTAGTCGAGTTGCAGAAGCTTGCCAAAGAGCGTGATATTTCAATTGCTCGGACAAAAGCCGACTTTGTCCGCATCATAAAGGAAATGGAGCCCGATTGCGATACCGAGGCACTCAAGGGTCCGGCACTCTTTAACAAGGTATCCGAACTGCACATCTCGCGGCTCCGGTCGAAGAAGGATTTGGTGGAGTTGCTCTCGGTTTAATAAATTTTCACGATAGTACAAGCGGATGCTCACGACGGGCATCCGTTTTTTTTCTGTTCAAATTTTACTTGTGTGATTCCGTATTACCACATGCTGAGATTCAACAGTGGCCTTCAACATATCAACTACAGATCGAAGATTGTTGGAATCGACTGACGATGAATGTATTAAATCAGTAAATTTCTCTGCCCTCACCAATGACTCATCGATCAATATGTAGCCTTGGTATAACTTCACAAAGCATAATACCGTCTCACTCGTTAGAGTATCCGTGTTTATCAACACACCAGATTTTTTATAGGAATGCACCGTAATTCCAAGACAATTGAGCTGATTTCGGTATCGATGTACAGAAACGATATCAACCTCGAGCTGCTTTGCGATGTCCTCGTATTGTAATCGATTATTTTTATTATTTAAGCAAATATTTACAAATTCTATCAACCGCCTACCATGTTCGATGTTGCTGAATAATTTTTGCCACTTGGTTTTCCTCATCATGCTCTCTTTAGTCGTAAAAAATTCTCACTAGTTGATAGTTATCGTCCAAAATGTCATGAGTACCTTGTGGTTTGGGAAACTTCGCGAAGCTTAGTTCGCGTGCTTCCATTGATTAACGGTTTCAAGGGTAAACTGTCCCTAACGGCTTTCATGAATACATTTATCGATAACAAACTATCAACTACTCTCAAGCTGCATGCGGTGGCTTATCTGCGTAAGTCGACCCGCGAGATGCAGGAAAACTCGATTTTGAACCAGCGCAAAGCGATTGACGCATTTGCCGAACATCATAACATTCACATTCTGAAGTACTTCATCGACGACGGTATATCCGGTCTAACGATGTCGAAACGGGATGCTTTTAAGGAGTTGATTAACGAGTACGTCATTGGCGGAAAACTGAGTTTTAGCATCATCCTTGTATTGGATGTAACGCGGTGGGGTCGTTTCCAGGATATCGACGAATCGGCGCATTTGGAGTTTATTTGCCGTAAGCACGGTAAGGAAATCATTTATGTTACGGAAGAGTTCAAGAACGACAACTCGATCATGGACTCTTTAATTAAAGCGTTGAAACGAGCGATGGCGGCGGAGTACTCGAAGAATTTAAGCGATAAGGTGTTAGCCGGATCGCTGACTATCGCGCGGCAGGGGTTCCGGGTCGGTGCACCTGCGCCGTACGGTTTTGAAAGGATGCGGCTCGATCAGCAAAGAAATCCAGTTGGCATTTTGCACGATGGTGAGCGGAAAGCGATTGCCAATGAGCGGGTTACGTTGGTGCCCGGTAATGCAGAGGAAGTGGAGACGATAAAACATA
>CAZPUW010000127.1:0-7549 GCA_964589795.1 uncultured bacterium | reverse complement strand
AGAAAATTCGCACCGATGTAAATGTGGCCAAGTAAACGCCCCGCTTCGGTATAATCGGCGGCGGGGAGCGGCGTCAATTCCCATACCTTCCCGACATCGTGCAGTAACGCTCCACACAACAAAAGGTCGGCGTCGGCGAGGGGGTGATGGGTGACGGCGAGGGCGCAATGGTCGGCGATACAAAGCGAGTGTTCCAACAGCCCGCCGCGATAACAGTGGTGCCACAATTTTCCCGCCGGAGCTTCGCAATATTTATCGAACCACGCAGTGTCTTCGAGCAGTAATACCCACAGTTTTTTATACCACTCGTCGGTAATCGCTTCGACCCGCGCTTTCAGGTCGGCGACGAGTTCTTCCTTAGGAAGGCGGGAGACGGGAATCAGCAATTCCCAGTCGATTTGGTCTTCGGTAACCTCTTGGAGGGTAAAGAGTTTCGCGGTTTTTCGCTGGTTATATGTTTCGACAACCCCTTCGACATAAATCGGGAGGGGAAGGGGGCCGGGGATTTCATCGAGGGGATGGAACGTGCGTCCGGTGAGACGGCCACTCCGGTCGGCGAGTTCGATGTCCCAAAACGGGCTGCCATTACGCGCGACACGGGGTTGAACGACACGGAGCAGATAGACTCCGGTAAATGGATCGCCGACATCAAGGTGTTTTAAAAACGTTCCCGCCGGTTTCATCATTCCTCCGTGATAGTGTAGGAGTAGGTTGTTGTTCGAAGTTACACAATCCGTGTTTCTAAACGTAATCAACCCGCCGTCTCAATAAAACGGCGGGTGAATACAAGATTGACAAGCTCAGAGAGCCGACAGCAACCGGGTTATTACTCGGGTTTTGCCGGTTTGCGGGGCGCGGCGGGCTTACGGGGCGCCGGTGCGGGTGTTGCCGCAGGTTCGGCGGCTTTTACCGGGTTTTTCGCCGCGACTTTAAGTTCGACGATACGTTGTTTACGGCGTTCTTCATACCGTTTACGGGCGCGCCCTAAGGTCAGGCGGCGCAGTTTTCGTTTTGATTTCGGACGTGACAAAGTGATTTCCTTTCTAACACGGACTTCTATTGAAGAACTGCAATATATATTCGAATGGAAATTACTCCAAACGGGGGAAAAACAGATTAACGGGAAAGAACTACTTTGAACATCCGAACCGGGACACCGGTTTGTCTGACCTCAAGAAAATAAATACCACTGGAAAGGTTGGTGGGTAGCTGTAGGGATAACGATGATTCGTTATTGAATATTGGATAAGTCGCGATAGTTTGACCGAGTAAATTAACGATATTTAATTGACCGCCTTGACCGTATAGTTGATGAATAACAATACTACCATTCGTAGGATTGGGATAGACAATTGTCTCATGCTTCGGAAAAATACGCGGAGAATTCATTTTCACAGAAGTTGAGGGGATTCGGCGGGTAATGCCAAGAATATTTTTCGTTAATGTCAAATCGGAACCATTTGAGATATAATAAAAACCCCGCATGACGTCGGTAAAACGGAATAGTTGTGGATCGAAAGAATCAAGCAATACCCAATTTGTGTCACGGTTCGCGAGTGCGGCAAGACGGAAATTTTGTAGATGATAAATGCCTAAAGAATCGATTAGGTACGTCGGAAACATTGACCAAACGGTATCGGGAGAGGCAACAAAGTAAGCGGGGCTATAGGTGTTGGGATTCGGTGAAGCCCAAAAATGAGATGAACGGCGAACGATGAAGGAATCAGGATCGATTTCATAAGAATATGCATTTACTGAATCATGGGCGCTTCGTAATTCGAACTGTATTAACCGTCGGGTATTTCTCATATATACTAAATTGTAGCGGTATGGCATTGGATTTTCTGCGAGTGTTCGACGTGTCGATATTGGTCCATAAACACTGCCATCACGGAAAACATGCGACATCCGATTCGTGCCTGTAGAATCATTACCATAATCCCAAATAAAGACACCGCCTTCACCATCCGATGCCAAAAGCGAATAACCACCAACAGTACTATATTGGATTTGGAGTTCAATGCCACGAACCGCATGAACACGAAGTAAATGACCAGCACCGTCGGTATAGAAATAACGTCCTGAATCATCGATTATATCATTACTATTTATCGCAAAGGAATGCAAAGAGTCATAACGCGTTAATGGACATAGTTGTGTTCCATCCAAATCAAACCGTGTTGTCCAAGTTGTACCGAGATAGTGTACATACACAAAGACTTCCCCGGAAATATCAACAGTCGCGGCCATTTCAGTAATCGAATAATGGACGGTATCGAATGGTATGATCTGTCTTGTCCAAAGAACATGACCCGTTCGCAGGTCATACAACTTGATTAATTGGTGCCAGTATAATGTTGTATCTTCTTCATCTGGAAAGGCACATAAACCGTTGCCATCACCACTGGAAACATACCAACTCCATGGAGCCGCCCCCGGAAACGTCAGCGGATCAAGTTGAAGCCATTCCGATTTTGCTTTTACAAACGGATACAGAGACAATATTATTAAGAACAAAACCGGTACAATCGACGAGAAGAATCTTTTCGGGGGGAGTGTATTGTGGAAATCGTGAAGCATCGTGTTGTTCATCATGCCCTCAAATCATACCGGCAAGGTAATAATACCAATATATTGCTATTATTTTCACTTATGCATTGATTTACGGATAGTTCGTATATTTGGCAAGCCGGTTTTGCCGGTCTAAACCCCTGAAAGCCTCGTAATTTGCTCTTAGCGAGCCCATCCCTTATCTTAGCTGAGTTTGACGGTAATTACAGTTGACCGGGAGGCCGACAGTACCGTTTTTTGCACCTTTTTGCTATGACCAACACGAGGCGAATGGATGAAGGGGAATTTATTAGGTCGCTGGATACTGATTCTACTGATTACCGGTGGATCACTATACTACTTATATCCGACATACCGGTTTAACCAGCTTTCCGACGAAGAACAACAGAAAATCAGCGATGTCGCAAGCTTGTCCGGCATGACGCGCGGTGAAATCGTGAACAGCATGTACCGCGACGAAGTCGATTTGAAAGCGATTATTTCACGTAAGGCATCGCCGGAAAACGCCACCCGCGCCAATAAGCTGGTGGACGAACTGCGCGGTAAGCTTCGCGAAAGCATCGACGGTGTGCGCGGCAGTTCCATCAAGCGCGGCCTTGACCTTCAGGGGGGTATGTACCTCGTCATGGAAGTCGATGCGGTGAAATTGCTGGAAAATGTCGCCAAAGCGAAAGACGACGCGTTCATTTCGGCAATGAAAGACGTGACGCAACGGGCAACGGCGCATCCCGACCAAGACGTGGTCGACCTTGCACAAACGGTTTTCTCCGCCCGCGGTATCCCGTTAAGCCGTTATTTCGGCCAAGGGCAATCGGATAAGCAGGTAATCGACGCACTCCGCAAGATGGAAAGCGACGCGGTTGACCGTTCGCTCGAAATTCTCCGTAACCGTATCGACCAATTCGGTGTGTCGGAACCGAGCATCACCCGCTCCGGCTCACAGCGCATCATTCTTGAATTACCGGGTGTCCAAGACCCCGCCCGCGCCCGCGAACTTATCGGTAAGACGGCACTACTCGAATTCAAAATGTTAGTGGATGCCGACCGCGCCGACCGTATCCTTTCCGATATTGACAAGGCAGTTGCCGGTGACACGACCAAGAAAGCAAATGCGACCGATACCAGCGCCGCCGCGAAAGCCGCTACTATCCTTGCTTCGAGCGATACCGGTAAATCGTCGAATTCAGATACATTGTTCGGTGGTAAGAAATCATTCGCATCAGATACCTCGAAATTCTCCGGCAGTAAGCCGTTTTCCAGTTTGTTAAAGCAATTCCGCAATTCCATCGCTGTCGAACAAAAAGACGTGAATCGCGTCAACCAGATTCTTGGTTCGGAAAAAGTACGCGCAGTGCTTCCGATGGACGTCGAGTTCCTCTGGGGCAAGTCCCCGCAGGTCGCCGGTGATAAAACGCAGTTGATGCCGTTGTACATGGTGAAAGCGAAAGCGGAAATGACCGGTTCCGGTTTGACCGATGCGCGCGTTTCGCTTGGTGGCCGCCAATCCGGTTCGCCTGACGTGACATTCGAATTGAATAACGAAGGACGGCGTATTTTCGCCCGCGTAACCGGTGCGAATATCGGTAAGCAAATGGCGATTGTGTTAGACGACGTCGTTCACATGGCCCCCTCGATTCGCAGTCGTATTCCTGATGGACGCGGTGTTATCGAAGGAAGTGCAAACGTCGATGAAGCAAACGACCTTTCTATCGTATTACGCGCCGGTTCGCTCCCCGCACCGGTGAAAGTCATGGAAGAGCGTACGGTTGGCCCGTCGCTGGGACGTGACTCGGTGGAAGCGGGAACAAAGAGCTTCCTTATCAGCTTTATCGTCATCGCATTGTTTATGGCGCTCTATTACAAATTGTCCGGCGTAATCGCCGACCTCGCGCTGATGACAAACGTCGTGATTGCGATGGCGCTGTTGGCAATGTTCCAAGCGACATTGACAGTTCCGGGTATCGCAGGTTTAATTCTTACGATGGGTATGTCGGTTGACTCGAACGTGCTGATTTACGAACGTGTACGCGAAGAATGGCGCAGTGGTAAAACGCCCGCCCACGCGGTAAAAGCAGGGTTTGACCGCGCCTTCATCACGGTTTTGGACAGCCACTTGACGACGGTATTTTCGGGACTTGCACTGTATCAATTCGGTACGGGACCGGTTCGCGGATTTGCCCTTACCCTTATGATTGGCGTCGGTGTCTCGATGTACACCGCATTCTATATGTCGCGCGCTATTTACGATTTGTATCTGCAAAAAGCGGCACCGAAGGCATTGTCGATTTAACGAAGTTTCAATTAACGAATTTGATTTACGAGAACGCATAGCTTATGGCAACGAACAATCCAACTGACGGAATTTCGAGAGGCGGCACGGTTAATACGAACGCCAAATATTTTTCGATCTTCCACGCATTACCGCACATCGACTTCATGGGGAACCGGAAGTTCGCTTATATGCTCAGCGGTGCGTGCATCCTGATTTCTCTGGTTGTGTTCTTCACAAAGGGAATCAATCTCTCCATCGACTTCCGCGGCGGTGTGGAAATAACATTGCGCCCATCCGCAGTCATCCATGAAGATTTGGTGCGTGGCGCGGCAACGGATGCCGGTTACGTCGATGCGGAAGTGAAAACGATTACCGATGTGAACGGCAATACGGATATGCTCGTTCGTATCAAGCAATCGGAAGTCGCTTCGCAGGAAGCCGCCAACGCTATCGTGAAGGCACTCTCAGCTAAGATTGCACCGGCTACGGTAGAAATCCGGCAAGTGCAGGCGGTGGGACCGAAAGTCGGTAAAGAGTTGGTTATCTCCGCATTGTGGGCAATTCTCGTGTTCTCGATTATGATTACGATATTCCTCTGGTGGCGGTTCGAGTGGATTTTCGGCGTTGGTGCCACCATAGCATTGGTGCACGACGTTCTTATTACCGCCGGGTTTGTTGCGCTGTTGGGTAAAGAGTACACGATGCAGATTGTGGCGGCGTTGCTAACCATTCTTGGTTATTCGGTAAATGACACAATTGTGGTGTATGACCGAATTCGTGAGAACGTCCGTAAGCATCGCGGTGAATCAATCAACACGATTATTAATCTCTCGGTGAATGAAACATTATCACGAACGGTATTAACCGCAGGTACGGTTATCATGGCGTTGGTGGTGTTATTCTTCCTCGGCGGTCAAGTTATCCACGATTTCGCGATTGCGATGTTGTTCGGCGTCACTTTCGGTACCTATTCGTCGGTATTCGTGGCTTCATCGCTGTTGATTGACTCCGGTGTGAAGGATTTGGGTAAAGCTATGGCGAAGAAGGGTAAAAAGTAGTATATTTGCTTAAGGATACTTACTGCGCCCCGGCTACCGTCGGGGCGTTTTTTTTGGTCAAACAGGTGACAGGCAACAGGTAAACGGGGGTGAAAGCATGAAACGAAATGGGAAAAATACAGAGCTTTCGCGAGTTACGGGTTTGGCAAGCCGCAATGGAGTTGGTTGTAAATGTTTATCGAATCAGTGCAATATTTCCAGTTACCGAAAACCATGGATTGACATCACAAATCCGCCGCGCTTCCGTTTCAGTGCCTTCTAACATTGCAGAAGGATTTGGAAGACACAATTACAAAGAGTATATCCACTTTTTAAGGATTGCTAATGGGTCATTGGCGGAATTAGAGACCCAAACTGAGATTGCATTACGACTTGGATTTATCTCACAAGACACTTTTACAGAGATGTTAGAACTGTGCGTTTCATTACGAAAACAACTCATCGCGCAACAAAATGCGCTTTCTAAATCGGAGCCACGAACATGAGTATCATCGTTACCTGTTACCCATTGACCGTTCCCTCTTACCCGGAGGCATCGTGTCTGTAACTGTAATCGTCGGCGCCCAATGGGGCGATGAAGGTAAAGGGAAAATCGTCGACCTGCTTGCAGGATCGGCGGATGTAGTCGCACGCTGGGGCGGCGGCCCGAACGCGGGACATACCGTAGTCGTCGGTAATGAAAAATATATTCTGCACCACATACCATCGGGAATCCTGAATCCGAATTCCCTTTGTTTGCTTGGCGCCGGTGTCGTTATCGATCCGTGGAAATTTCTCGAAGAAGTCGATGCGCTTCAACTACGGGCAATCTCGGTAAACAAGCGATTGATTGTGGATGGCCGCACCCATGTCATTCTCCCGTATCACCGCAGCATCGATAAAGCGCAGGAACGTTCCAACGCAATCGGTACGACTGGACGTGGTATCGGCCCGTGTTATACCGATAAATCGTCGAGGCATGGAATCCGGCTCGCCGATTTTCTCGATGAGAAACGATTGCGGGAACGGTTGAAATGCGAACTGGACGCACACAATGAAGTGCTCGTGAAACTATACGGCGACGAACCGCTCGACGTGGAAGCGGTTACTGCCGAAACAATTAACGTTGCGGAACGGATGCGTCCGTTTATCGGCGATGTATCGTTACTGTTGGATAAATCGTTGACTGACGGAAAACGAATATTGTTGGAGGGGGCGCAAGGGGCGTTGCTCGACATCAACTTCGGAACGTATCCTTACGTTACATCGAGTGAACCGATTGCGGGAGGTGCGTCGTCCGGTCTTGGTATCGGCCCGCGACACTTACAACATGTTATCGGTATTGCGAAAGCATACGTGACCCGTGTCGGTAACGGCCCGTTCCCCACTGAAATCGATGGAGAGATGGGTACCGATTTACGGAAGCGCGGTAATGAATTCGGTTCGACAACAGGGCGCGCACGGCGTTGCGGTTGGTGGGACAATGTCCTTGCGAAATACACCGTGCGGGTAAATGGATTAACCGGGTGGGCATTGACGAAACTCGATGTTCTAACGGGGATCGATCCGATCCCGGTGTGTGTAGCATACGAATCACCGAACGGGAGAATCGAACATTTCCCGATGACGGTGGAAGTACTCAAAGAGTGTAAACCGGTATTCGAGATGC
>CAZPUW010000126.1:0-7554 GCA_964589795.1 uncultured bacterium | reverse complement strand
TACCCGGTTCATCCGATTTCATCAACTGCAAGCCAATGAAATAGTCAATGTTACTGATTAAAAAAATGAGAGCGAGGAAACGTAAATCCGCCCAAGCATAAACAGCGTAACTTACCACCAGTAAGTACCAGTTTTGTGCCATCCGGTATTTAGACAACAACCAATATCCGCATAGCAGGAGCGGTAGGAGAACGGCAGAGCCAATTAATACGTCGAAGCTACTCATTTCAATTCCCGTGAAGTTAGTATGATTCAGCAGTGAAAGTTCTATGTTATAATAAATTGTGTTTCAACTCAAGTATCCAACCGTATAATTGATAAACACGTACTTTAGACGTAAATCAACCTATTGGAGGTGAGAAATGAAGCGAATCGCAATTGTGTTAACAGTACTTATTGCAGCTTTTTTGAAACTGGCCAGCGCTGAGGTGAAAACGATGGATATCGAGTATACTTATCAGGGAACGACGATGGAGGGACACCTTGCGTGGGATGACGCAATCAAAGGCCCACGACCGGGCGTTATGGTAATTCACGAATGGTGGGGATTGAATGACTTTTCGAAAGGAAAAGCGGAAGAATTAGCAAAATTGGGATATGTGGGATTTGCGTGTGATTTGTACGGCAAAGGTGTTCGCCCAAAAACAGCGGAAGAAGCCGGAAAAGCTGCGGGGGTGTTACGAAGTGACCGGCAATTAATGCGGGCGCGGGCGCAAGAGGCGCTTGCTACATTGAAGAAACAGGCGAATGTCGATTCAAAACGGATTGCGTGTATCGGATTCTGCTTTGGCGGGGGTGCATCGTTAGAACTGGCACGCAGCGGTGCCGATTTGACCGGAGTGGTTTCCTTCCACGGAAACCTTGACACTCCTAATCCGATAGATGCGAAAAACATAAAGTGCAAAATACTGGTTTTACACGGCGCTAACGATGATTTCATCAACCCAGCTGTTCCGGGGTTCCAGAAAGAGATGCGCGATGCGGGCGTTGATTGGCAATTTACGGAGTATAGCGGTGCTGTTCATGCATTTATGAATCCGGCGGCAGGCGACGATCCGAAAAAGGGGACGGCGTATAATGCGGTGGCTGCGAAACGAGCATGGTTGTCAATGCAGGATTTTTTCCACGAAATTTTCTAATTAAGTTTGTTAAATAAAGAAAAGCGGATGACGCCATCCGCTTTTTTATTTGTATGTCCGATGTACTTTGCTATAACTTTCATTAACTATTGGAGGCCTTATGAATAACGAAGCCACACGTACCTTTATCCGGCATGCACTGGCAACAATTGCCTATCGAATCCGCAAACCGATATCTGATGTTCCCGACGCTTTCCCTAATTTTAGAATTGGTGAATCGTCCCGTTCACCGGTCGAAATTCTTGCGCACCTTGGTGATTTGATGGAGTGGTCGCTTTCAATGGTGAATGGAACGAACGTGTGGAAGACAGAAACACCGAACGAGGAGTGGTCAAAGGAAGTCGAACGGTTTTACCGGACACTCAGGCAATTCGACAATTACCTCGCTTCAGATGAACCACTCCATGCGCCATTGGAACGATTGTTCCAAGGGCCGATTGCTGATTCACTAACACATATCGGGCAGTTAGGAATGCTGCGTCGTCTTGTCGGTACACCAATTAAAGGTGAGAACTTCTTTATTGCGAATGTTGCAATCGGTAATGTTGGAAAAGAGCAGGGAGTGCCCGTCCGGGAATTTTAGGAAAGTATTTTCCAATTAATTTTTCACATAACCGGGCGCTTCGGGTGTTTTGTAGAAACCACCGAACTTTTTTCCGTCGGGGAAATACTCGGCACCTGCCTGTACTTTCCCGGCAATTTCTTCGCCTGCGACACTTGCAATAAAAGCGAGGGCAAGGTCAATCCCAGCGGAGACACCAGCCGCCGTCCAAATATTACCATCATGAACATACCGCTCTTCGATTACGGTAACATCGCCCAAAGCCCATAACCGGCTGAGCGATGACCAATGTGTCGTTGCCCGTTTCCCGTGGAGCAAATGTGCCTTATGCAACAAAAACGCTCCAGTACAGACGGAGAGTACAGCTTTGCACTGCGCGGCTTGCCATTCGATGAAATTTATTAGGACAGTGTTATCGATTTCTTTGCGAGTTCCTTCACCACCGGGTATTAAGAGATAATCAAATGGAGAACATTCGTTGAATGTAGTGTGGGGAGTAAGTATCATCCCTTTCGCACAAACCACAGGGTCGAGGTTCTCAGCAATCATAACGCATTCGGGACCATTCGCGAACTTGTGCCAGACGGACATCATTTCCCACGGACCAACCAAATCGAGCTCTTCGAGACCGGGAAAAAGTAAAAAACCGAATTTCATTGCACTCTCCGAAAGAAAAAAGTAGAATAAACAGAATTGCAAGTGACTACTTTGTTAACTCAATACATGGAAGTAAGTAACAAATAAAAATTGGGTACAGCAAGCCATACCCAATTTTCAGACTCTACCAAATAGAGTTTTGTCTTTACAACAAGTTCACTTTATCAACGCTAAGCGACGGATGAAAAGTTGGTTTCCGGCTGCTAACCGCAAGAAATAAACACCTGAGCCAACTTCGGGGCGTATTGTCAAGTTGTGCGTTCCCGCTGAAAGTGTTCCCCATCTCGTGAATGAAACTAAGCGGCCATTGATATCGAACAATTCACCGTGCACTACTGCTTCGGTTGGTAGCGTCAGTGATAGTTTTGTTTCCGGATTGAATGGATTAGGTGATGGTTCGCTAAGCGACAATGATTTTGGTAATATCGCGTTATGCACTGCATTCACAACCGGCAATAATGTAAACGTAGAAGAGACTGCGCGGTCACTCGTGTAATTGGATAGCGCTGTCACACTCCACATCATCGCAGTATTTATTGCATAACCCGGAACGGTATCGATTTGCACGAGTATTTCGCGAGAACCGTGTATTGTGTAGTTGGTCGTATCATTCCCACTTTGAAGCGTCAAGATGAAATAACCGGAATCTGGATTGACACCACCACTCCAATGAAATCGTACGGTATCGGTAGAAATCAGCGATTGATCCTCGGGAGATAGTAATTCGGGAGCAGTCGGTGGAGAATAGTTCATCGTAGCGAAATGAAACATTTGACTCGAGTTAGTCCGCGCATTGTGCGGGTCATAAGCAGTCACTTTCCAATAGTAATCCGTTCCCCAAGTCAAGTTACTCAAAAGGTATGATGTAACGGTATTGGTATTGGAACTATCTGTTATCGCAAATGTAGAATCCGTTCCGTAATACACGACATATCGCACTGTATCTCCTGCATCCTGATCGGTTGCTGTCTGCCAATTCAAGGTAACTGAAGTCGATGTGAGTACAGAATCATTATGAGGGGAAATCAGCGCAAAGCTCGAAGGTGGATGGTTTGAGATTGCTTCCATAACTGAGTCAACGTGGGCATAAATGTAATCGCCGTTCGGATCGTCACTGTTGTTGGCGGCATTTCCAACATAATAGAACAAGATCGTTCCCGTATTGGCGACGGGTGCTTGCCAATTAAAGGTGAATGTTACCGGACCATTAAGCGTACCGGCGCGGGTACCGGCAGAAGTGTGATTTTCGTAATCCGGGAGGATTCCACCGGTGACGCCCAATGCAGTATTTATCGCATCAGTGTTAATAAGCTGGCCACCCTTGCGCCCGGGATTTGAGGATTTAACCGATGTAAGTTGGAAGCCCCAACGCTGTTGACCCTGTTGAGCAAGGTGAACGACTAAAGTATACGTTTGCCCGGGGGTATAACCACCGGTAGGAAGACCGGTTAGTGATAAAGAACCACCCCCGCTATTTAGCGCAAAATTATCATGACATTCGACGCAATACCGGCTCAATGGCGGGTTGCCGCAATACGATGTATTGCCCCAACCGGTCGAATGTGCGAATGCCGAAACTGCAACAAATACCAGCAGTAGTAAGACAGTGATTCTATTAAAATTCATGCTTCCCCCAGATATGGTAAGAATACTATACGAGTATAAGCATCAGAAGTATTTGAATGATTTAAGCCGTTATCTTTATTTATGGCAAACGGCTTACTCAGGAAAACAGATATTGTGTTCTTTTGCTTACAGTATTCTTCTTTGAGATACGTACCAAATTTATCGAACGCGATAAATTAGAGATAGGTAAAAATACGGGACAGACCCATTTCAAATCGTACGTTTATTCATAATACTTTAACAATTGCGTTTAGTATGCAATGTTAGGAGATGAAAATGACTCTTGAAGGAATACTCTATTTTTACCAATACAATACTTGGGCTACCGAACGGTTGCTTGAAGCGCTTGAGCAACTTACGCCGGAACAATACATCGCACCCGGTTGCAGCGGTAACGGCTCGATTCGTGATACACTTGCCCATTTATTCGCAGTGCAATACAGTTGGTTTTCTTGGTACGATGATACAATGAAAGTGGAAGAGGCAATTCGTTATGCTATACCCGGCGAAGAGATTTCCACGATAGCACTTGCACGCGAACGCTGGATGTGGGTTAAAGAGAAAACGAATAGTTTTCTTTCATCGCTGACTGAAGAGAAAATAACCGGAATAAGAACGTGGTCGTTCCCAAATATGGACGGGGGTGCGGTACTTTGGAAGTTATTATTGCACACTGCAAATCACGGAACACACATGCGAGCGCAAATTGTGGCTGCGATACGGAGATTTGGGTATAATCCGGGTGCACTCGATCTGTTACAACTTGTATTGAAAGAAGCGATGCCGCAAAATTAGATGAAGGATTTATGTCTTGAATTAGCGCTTTATGTAATCCGCGGAAGTGACTATAACAGTGAATCTTGTGGTATCCGATACGCCATTTTGCGTAGTACCCCACAACTTGTAACTACCCGGTACATGACCAGCAGTCAGTTGGAGACGAATTGTGTCGCCAGATGGGGAAAAGCCCAAGTTTGTTACCAATCCAGTACTATCGGTGGAACCTAAGGTCAACGGTACATTCGATACACTATGAAAGTTGGTATCGAGAACGATACCGGTTAACGTATCAACCGAACCACTCAGTGTAGATATTGTGTGGGGAGCAAGTATCAAACGTTTGGGGTAGTTTAACTCCAAAGTTAGAGGTGCGAAGTAAACTACACTGTCCGAATCGACACCGGCAATCAAATGAAATAAATCTACACTCACTCCTTCGCCTAACACATACCGGTTTGTAACAATACCACCAACCGTAGTATCAAACTGCTTCAGCCAATGTCCGTGTCCACTGGTTAACCATTGGAATGGGGTTCCATCAAGGACCGGAACGCCATGGACTTGAGATACGTTCGCCTGATAAAAGAGGGTGTCGTTTGCGTAGGCGGTGTGAAACTCGGGTCCGTTCAGAGTGATACTGAGTGGCGGTAGATTTCCATATTCACTCAGTGGTGTTGGTGGAAAGTGGTTACATCCACACATCAGGAAAGCTGTAAGTAGTATCGATGCAAGAGTTAAGCGGTTCATGGTAGCAGTCGTCCTTGCTATTCCAATCGGAATCAAGCCATATAGTTGATGTTCGCTGGGTTATCCGGTTATTCACTTCAAAAATGCACAATTCAACGGTAAGATACTTCCTTTTTTTGCTATCGGGAACAGAAAAGCCGTGTTTTGGTAAAATTGGTTCTAACCGACAGAAAATAAGACCAACCAGCATCAGCACTCGAAACTCATAAATACGATGCTGGTTGGTGTTTACGGTAGTTTATTCGCGTTGATAGTTTATCAATACCCTGACCGGCTGTACGGAGGGATATCCTTCAATTAGTGCCGTTACTTCGCTCGTGGTTTCGAGTGTTTGCGGATCGAGGAAGACCTCACCCACCGGGCCATTGGGCCCGCTATAACCCAATGATGGACCCAGTGCACCGATATAAACTGTTGCGGAACCATAACCGTTCGGATCCGTCCAACTCAAACCGGGATTGGTGGGTACTGTGTAATTGCCTGTCTTTCGTTTGTTGACCGGCCAGTAAACAGGTGGATTGGTTCCGGGAATTAGTTGAGTGCCGCCACTCGCTGGTGGGTTGTATGTCCGGTTTTGGGCTTCTGCGGATGTCTTGAAAATCCTGCCACGCTGAACGGAAAATAAGATTGGACAGCCATGTATAAATGTTCCATAGCCATCACGAACGGTTGCCCAAACCATGTGAGTTGCTACATCAATATCGTTGGCTGATACAGGTGGCCGTGAGAACAAGAATGTATTCGGTGAGACATTCAGGTTTAACGTCCCCTGTACCAGTGGTAATGCGGTATAAAGAGAATTGGAAATGACGACCGGATTGTTCTGCGCATCGCGAGTGATAATCGAAGCAGTGATTGTTACCGTATCGTACGAGTTCGTACCGTGATAAATCAATCGACTGTTCGCGATTCCCGAACGTGTAACCGAAGTATCAGGGCCAGCAGCGGCATAGGTTGAAGGTACCACCCGGAAATTTACACTTTGTCCGTCTGCGACGGGATTACCCAACATATCGCGTATTGTTGCTCTTAGTTCAATCGACCAAAATCCGGCACCAGCTTGAGTTGCGTTACTCGGATCGATATTTATCGCGATGTTATAGGGAGCACCACCGATGATGGTAATATTTGACAGAGACGCTGACGTATTCGAGCGAGTTGAATCGGCATTGAGAACATACGCGACAAGTTGCACGGTTCCGGTACGCATACCGGCAGAGAGATACGTCGTCGCCTCTCCGCTACCATTCGTGGTCGTGACGTCGGTGCTATGACCGATTTGGTTAAAGTAGGGACGGTTAGCTTGGTTATGGGTCGTATCATCGAAATCGGTGACATTTAGAATCATAAACTGCACGCGCGTACCCGCACCCATTGGATGCCCATAATAATCCCGAACGAGAGCATGGAGTTGAGTATAATCTGTTCCACCGGTACCCCTCGCCTGAAGGATATTTGAATCGGAACTCAAGAGCATCGAATAAGGTTGGATCGCAGATACGACAAAGCTTGCAGTGTCGGAGATGTTGTTCGCACCAATAGCCCAATACCGGAATTGACCGGACATATTACCGGGAGTTAAAGTTGCAAAACTGGTATCGCCATTGGAAGAGTAACCGGTTGAAACAATCGTTCCCGCCCCGTCATCACATCCCCAAGTAACCGGACTATATGGTACCATATTGCCAGCGGTATCCGTTACGATTGCTTGAACTTGCATCGCCGACCCGTTGACAGTTGTAGATACATTGCGAGGAAATAGTATCACGTGTACGGCAGAGCCGTGAATGTGGTCGAAATACGACCAAGCGCGAACGGTATCGTGATGACCGGGGGTAAAAGAAAGTAGGGCGATTGAATCCCTACCAGTGCCTGTACGCAGATAAAAAACGTTTGATGTTGCGCCATTTACCGTTCGCGTAAGCGCAGAACTGAACTGTCCGAATCCATTTTGGGGAGTCGAACCTGCGGGTACACCGGATAAATAGCAATTCCAATAGACTTTTGTACTATCGGGCGCTAATCTTCCGGTGACGGTATAGA
>CAZPUW010000125.1:0-7631 GCA_964589795.1 uncultured bacterium | reverse complement strand
AATTCATCTGCCTGTTCTTCCTGAAAACCGGTATGCGTGAGAATTATGTTACCCGTTCGGTCGATTAGGAAACTGCTTGGCATCGCTTTGACGTCATATAGTTGTGCGACCGTTGCTTTGGGATCGAATGCGATTGTAAAGTCGGATGGAAATTTCGCTAAAAATTTATCGGCGTTGTCCCGTTTCGCATCAAGATTAATGGCGACGATGGTCAAACCTTGTTTTGAATACTTGAGGTACATGTCTTCCAACCACGGAAACGACTTTCGACAAGGATCGCACCATGACGCCCAAAAGTCGACGAGGACGACTTTGCCGCGAAGAGAATCGAACGCGACTGAATCGTGTGCAGTGGGAAGAGTAAATGAAGGTGCAGGCGCTGCGACAACGAATGCAGATACCAATGAACAAAAAATGATAAACACTACGGAACGTATAATCAGCATGTTAACAACCTCATCGTAATAGAATCTGTTTTTGTAGTCTTAAAACGTTTGAAGAGGAACAAAGTTCCTCTTCGTATTAGAGATACGTAACAAATTCAGATTTTTTATCCAACGATATTGGTATGTAGCAGTTATACTACGGGAAGATTATCGTGTTTGAAGTTTCATTAATTGAATTATTTTGCAAGGTTCACGCGAGTTGCGATGTTATTGACATCATTAAAACTTATTCTTTACCGAGGCAAAATTTTTAATGTACCATGCTAAAACAAGTAGAAAACAGATGAAAGCCATCAGGATTGGGCTATTTCGTTACAAAGAAGGGCTTTTGGTGCGAAGACTTCGTTTTCCATTACTTGTTTCTTCTTCAAATAATTCATAATTTGGGTTTCCTTTTCGCAGAATAAAGGTAAAATCTGAAAATTCAATCAAATTACAGCACTCTGGAGGGTATGTGGACGCATTTATTGATCAATTCCTGCAATCCGCTATCGAAGTAACGAATAAACTTGATAAAACTGCCATTCACGAAGTGGTCAGCTTATTGGTAACTGTAAGAAACCGCGGTGGCAGGTTGTTTATTCTTGGTGTCGGAGGTAGTGCAGGAAATGCGTCGCATGCCGTGAATGACTTTCGAAAGTTAGCTGGTATCGAAGCATATGCTCCCACTGATAATGTGTCTGAATTGACTGCGCGAACGAATGACGAAGGGTGGCATACCGTGTTTGCGGAATGGCTAAAGGGCAGCCACTTAAATAAGAATGATGCGATTTTCATTTTCTCGGTAGGAGGTGGAGATGCAGAGCGGAACATCAGCCCGAATCTTGTGTATGCAATCGACTATGCGAAAGAAGTCGGAGCCGCTGTAACAGGTGTCGTTGGAAGAGACGGTGGATACACGAAAAAGAAAGCCGACGCTTGCGTTGTCGTGCCAACAATTCTACCCAACCTAATTACTCCGTTGACCGAATCGTTTCATGCCGTTGTATGGCATTTGTTGGTATCACATACCGATTTGCAAACCAAAAGTACCAAATGGGAGTCGACAAAGTAATGTCGAAACCTGCGGTTTTCTTTGATCGTGATGGCGTTATCAATCGCGCGATTATACGTGACGGGCACCCATTCCCACCCGATTCAATTGAAGCATTTGAATTCTTGCCGGGTACGATTGAATCTTGTGACCGACTAAAACAAGCGGGATATTTACTTTTTATCGTAACCAATCAACCGGACATTGCACGGGGAACGTTGAACAACACCCTCGTCGAAACGTTTCACTCGCTTATCCGAACCGCCCTTCCAATCGACGAGATTTATATTTGTCCGCACGACAATTCGGATAATTGCGATTGCCGAAAACCCAAACCGGGCCTGTTATTGCGCGTAGCAAAAGAATGGAACATAGATTTATCGCGAAGCGTATTAATAGGGGACCGTTGGCGGGACGTCGATGCAGGATATAATGCAGGATGTCGAACGGTTTTTATCGACTACAAATATTCCGAATCGCTTTCGAAGCAACCCGACCATGTTGTAACCACACTTCCCGAAGCAGTGGAGTGGATTCTTTCCCAATCTGGAGAATTGAATGAAGCAAGCAAATGAACTCAACATTAAGTTATTCGGCGATGGAGCTGATATCGACAGCATCCTCGAACTGTACAAAAAACCGTACATCAAGGGGTTTACGACGAATCCGACGTTGATGCGGAAAGCGGGGATTTCCGATTATCAGGACTTCGCGAAAAAATTGGTGAAGGCCGTACCCGACCGTCCCATTTCATTCGAAGTCTTTGCCGATGACTTTTCCGAGATGGAACGACAGGCAATGATAATTTCAGAATGGGGAAAGAATGTGTATGTGAAGATTCCGATTACGAATACGAAGCGCGAGCCGTCCTATCCATTAACTGAAAAATTGGCAGGCCGGGGTTTGCAACTTAACGTTACGGCGATGATGACATTAACACAGGTCGCGGAAACGGCTAAGTGTTTGCAAAAGAGCCCGTCGAGTTACATTTCGGTGTTTGCCGGCCGTATTGCGGATACCGGTCTCGATCCGGTTCCTATGATGGCTGCGGCAATCGAGTTGATGCGGCCTTATCCGAAATTGGAATTGATATGGGCAAGCCCGCGGGAACTGCTCAATATCTATCAGGCGGAATCGATTGGCTGTCACATCATCACAGTTACACCGGATGTTCTGAAGAAATTATCGTTGGTGGGAAAAGATTTGGACAACTACTCGTTGGAAACTGTCCAGATGTTTTACGACGACGGGAAAAAAGCCGGATTCAATCTTTAAAACAATCATCCGTATTAATTCGTAAACGGGGTAGGCATAGTTGTCTACCCCGTTTTAAGTTTTGCCTAACATTTCGCTGATGGATTGGGTAACGGCTTGTGTCGAATCTAATTTCGATTTCCATCCGAGTGCATGAATTTTACCTAAGTCGAACCGTACGATTGGTACATCCCCTTTCCAGCCACGATCACCACCTGAGTAACTTAGTTTCACATTTGATAATCCCAATTCCTGTATTACAATTTTCGCGATGGTTGTAACGTCGATATAAGTTTCGGTGGCGACATTTAACAGATTAACCCGGTCCTGAGTATGTTTGATACAATATTGTATCGCATCGACGATATCCGTAACGTGGATATACGATTTACTTTGGGTACCATCACCGAGAATTGTGAGTTGAGTTGCATCCCGTCGCAATGCGCGGATAAAGTCATAACCGACACCGTGGGTTTGTCGTTTGCCAACGACATTTGCGAAGCGAAAAATGTAAGCGGTCATATCGTAGAGATGGCAAAACGAAGAGAGTAACCCTTCGCATGCCAATTTACTTGCGCCATACAGCGATATGGGGAGGAGCGGCCCATAATTTTCCGCAGTAGGTAATAACCCGACATCACCATAGACACCACTTCCCGAAGCATACATGATTTTCGGAATTTTATTCTTTCGCATCGCTTCGAGAATGTAATAAGTAAGAAGAGTTCCTTCGTGGATATCGAGATCGGTTTGCTCGATGCCCTTTGCGATATCGGGATTGGAAGCAAAGTGGAAAACGATGTCATGTCCGGACATTGATTTCGTCAACAAATCAAGGTTGGAAATTTCACCTTTTACAATTACGAGATTCTTATTTCCAGCATGTTGAGTGAGGAACTCAAGGCGACCGGATGAAAAATTGTCGTATACGGTTACCGGCCCCGATGCAATCAATGCATCGACCATCGAACTGCCGATAAAGCCGGCACCGCCTGCGACAAAGGAGTTCATCAATTTTCCTTATGAAGAATTCAATGAATACTACAGATTCGAAACGATTTTTGCCCCTTCGAAATCGAATCGGAAGTGCATGTAAGTTAAGTTCATTTTTTGTTCGAGAACCTCTATCAAATGGCCGGGATTGTTGGGGCAAAAGAACATAAAAAATCCACCACCACCGGCACCCATAATCTTGCCGCCAAGCGCCCCATTCTTCAAGGCAAATTCGTAACACTCATCGAGATGAGGGTCGCTGATTTTATTTGATAATTTTTTTTTTGTATTCCAGTGCACATCGAGTAGTTCGCCGAACCGGTTCAGGTCGCCCCTTTCGAACGCTTTTCTTGTTTCCAAGCCGATTTCTTTAATTTTGTGCAATAACTTGAGTGTGTTGTCTTCATTCTGTTCCGTCTTTTGACTTTGAACTTTCAAGATGTCCGACGCACTTCGCTCAATACCGGTATAAAATAAAAGAATGTTGTTTTCAAGTTGGATAATTTTATCGTTCGATATCGCGAGTGGTTCGACTAACACCGAACCGTCTTTATCGAAAGTAAGACAGGTGAGACCACCAAAGGCAGCCATATATTGATCCTGCTTGCCAATCGGCTCTTTGCAGATATCGATTTCAAGGTGGCACGCTTCTTCGGCAAGTTCCTTTAGGTTGATAAAATCGCGTTTGAAAACGTGCAAACCGTTTAGCAATGCAACGCTGAATGTGCTGGATGAGCCGAGACCACAATTCGCAGGTACATCTGCAATTGATACCAATTCGATATGGTTGTCGGTCTTGGTGTGGCGTAGCGCTTCACGGAACAACTTGTGCTGAATGCGGTCGATGGAGTCGACAATTTCAGTAACCGAGTAACTCAACCGGATACTTTTATGGAACCGTTGGTTGATTGCGATGTAGATATGTTTGTTAATCCCACCGGCGATAAGAAAACCACCGAATTTGGAATAGTAAGAAGATAAATCGGTTCCTCCACCACCAAGCGAAATTCTCACAGGAGCGCGTGAAATAATCATTGTTGTCCTTTCCTACTCAGATTTTCGTTAAGCATTTGTTCGAATTCAGCAATACCATTCAGTGAGCCGATTTCGTAAAAGCGTTGCGCGGTTATATATGCACCTAATTTACTTTCCGAAGCCAGTTTAGCAAACAACCGTTCAATGGCGTAAGGTTCGCCGGAAGGGATAAGGGGAAGTAACGATTTGCTGCATACCGTTAATCCATTGTCAATGTAATCGGTTTCGGGGGGTGGGTTCCATTTATCATATTTTGCAACGATATCTCCAGAGAGAATAACATTACTTCGATCTCGCTCGTTGTCGTTCTTGTACACCACCATCATCGCGGGTAATTTCCGGCGTCGATATTCGTGTTCTATGTCTTGGTAATCAAGCATTAAATACGAGTCACCCCACATAATGAGAAAAGTGTCTTGAAGCAGGATTTCCGCTTTTTTCAGCGCGCCTCCAGTACCAAGTAATACTTCGCCATCAAAGCTGTAGTTCACATTCAGGTTGAACCTTGAACCATCACCCACGAATTGCTCAATTTGTTGTCCCAAATGGCCGATGCAAAATACGATATCCCGGATTCCGGCATCGCTGAGAATTTCGAGTTGATACTGCACAAACGGTTTACCCAAAATCTCTATCATCGACTTTGGTTTGTCTTTCGACAAATTGTTGAGCCGGGTAGCTAAACCGCCGGCGATAATTACTGCTTGCATGGATGAAGAAGTCCCGAATTAATCAGTAAAAGGATAAGTAAGTGCGAGGGTAATGTATAGATAGGAAAAGAGGAAAGAAATAGCGTCACATAGACGTTATCTACAATAGCCGGGCTTGATGCAGGGTTGGAAATAAGAGAACTTGAGCTCTTAGAGGTAATGTAGCGAAAAAAGTAAGTAATCCGTTAGCGGACAGGTTACATAAAATATTATCCGAATCTACCCGTGATGTAATCTTCGGTTTGACGCTTTTTAGGTTGTTCGAATATTTCCTTGGTGGTACTGAATTCGATAAGTTCCCCAAGAAACATGAAACCGGTGAAATCGGAGACGCGCGCGGCTTGCTGCATATTATGCGTTACAATCGCAATTGTGTATTGCTCTTTAAGTTCGGTAACAAGTGATTCGATTTTAGAAGTAGAAATTGGGTCGAGTGCTGAAGTCGGCTCGTCCAACAGCAGTACATCGGGACGTAAAGCGATTGCCCGACCGATACACAACCGTTGTTGCTGTCCACCGGAAAGACTCAAAGCGCTTTGTGATAACTTGTCTTTTACTTCATCCCACAGTGCGGAATCTCGCAATGCCCGTTCGACGCGCTCATCCATTTCGGAATGCGAAAGTTTTTCGAAGTGTCGAATCGCAAAAGCGATATTTTCGTAAATCGTCATGGGGAATGGCACCGGTTTCTGAAACACCATTCCAACTTTAGTGCGTAACCGATTTATCGAATAATTTTTGTCGAGAATATTTTCGCCGTCAAGCAATACTTCGCCTTTGGCAACCATACCGGGATACAAAGAGTAAATGCGGTTGAAGATTCGCAACAAAGTTGATTTACCGCAGCCGGAAGGTCCAATCAGCGCAGTGATTCTCTTTTCCTGAATATCCAGATTCAATGATTTCAAGGCAAGGTACTTACCGTAAAAGAAATCAAGGTTCTTCACTTTCATTTTTGCTGAAAGCTCGACTTGTTTTTCTTTTTCGATTGTAGGTCTCATTACCGGAGCCGACATTTGAACAGCATTATGCATTTTTTACCCTTTTGCCTACGAGCAGAGTTCGCGAAAGGATCCCTAATAACAGTACGAGCATTGTCATCACAAATGCTCCCGCCCATGCCAATTGGTGCCAGAATTCGTAAGGACTCATAGCGTATTGAAAAATTACAACAGGCACGTTTGCCATTGGTTGATTTAAATTCAACGACCAGTATGGGTTATTCAATGCGGTAAACAACAACGGAGCTGTTTCTCCCGATATTCTCGCCAAAGCCAATAACACACCGGTAGCAATGCCCGATTTTGCCGCACGATACAAGATTTGTTTTACCACTTTATATTGCGGAACTCCGAGAGCAAGAGCTGCTTCCCGCATGGCAGAAGGGACGAGTTGCAACATTTCATCTGTAGTTCGCACAACCACCGGAAGAACGATGAAAGCAAGTGCGATACCGCCGGCATACGCGGAGAAATGTCCCATTTGGCGGACAGTAAAAGAATAGACGAATAATCCGATGACGATTGATGGTGCTGAGAGTAGGATATCGTTGACAAACCGAATTGTCTCGCCAAGTTTAGTGTGTCTTGCATATTCGGCAAGATAAGTACCCGCCCCGATTCCGATTGGCGTTCCAATTATGATTGCCATTGCGCTCATTATGATGCTGCCGACAAATGCGTTCAGTAAACCACCATCCGAACCGGGAGGCGGAGTTAGTTTTGTAAACAATGTCCAATGCAGCGCGGGCAATCCTTTACTGAACGTGGTAAACAGAATCCAGACTAACCAGAAAAGACCGAACACGGCGGCTCCGCTGGCAAGTACCCTTGCGATAATGTTGATAATTTGCCGACGAACGATTAATGTATTTTTCGTTGCGATGGTTAGTTCCCCGCCATTCGTGCCATTCGCCGGAGCATTAGGCGGGCGATGGCAAGTACGACAAACGTCACTACGAATAGAAGAAATCCGAGTGCGATTAGTGACGAGAGATAAAGCGACGAATCCGCTTCGGTAAATTCATTTGCGATTGCCGCTGCGATTGAATTTCCGGGTTCCAAAAGGGATGCGGATAAACGATGGGTATTACCTAAAACGAATGTTACTGCCATCGTCTCGCCAAGTGCACGGCCAAGCCCTAAGAAGATGCCTCCAGTA
>CAZPUW010000124.1:0-7684 GCA_964589795.1 uncultured bacterium | reverse complement strand
TGTGATATTCTCCTCGACGACATAGCCGAGGTGAATCAAAACTTCTCCAAGTCGTTTGCCGCGCGAGCTTCTCTGCTCAGCAAGCGCTTTTCCCAACTGATCTTGCGAGAGGAGTTTCTCACGAACCAGAATTTCGCCAAGCTTCTCGAACATAAGATCCTACAGGTTCCCGGTTTTGGTACGCGGGGTTTCGGAAGAAACCCCGCGACCTCAAGTTAGAAAAACCGAATGAATGTTATCGATTAACTGCGTTGGTAGTTGATGACTACTCGAACCGATTGAATGTTTGGATAACCTTCAACGATTGCAGTCACTTCACTTGTCGTTTCCGCAGTTTGTGGATCAAGGAACACTTCACCAACTGGGCCGTTCGCTCCCGGCCAACCGAAGGAGGGACCAAGCGCTCCAATGTATAATGTTGCAGCACCGTTACCATTGGGATCAGTCCAACTCGTTAACGGTTGCGCTGGTACGGTATAGTTACCCGTCTTGCGTTTATTCACTGGCCAGTAAATCGCCGGACTGGTTCCCGGAAATGATTGGGAATTGTCACTCTGGCGGTATGAATTTGCCGGGCTATATGCACGGTTTGCCGCTTCACTCGCAGTACGGTACCATTTTCCACGTTGCACGCTGAACAAAATCGGGCAACCGTGAATATCCAACCCATAACCGTCTGTTACTTTCGCCCAAACCATGTGAGTCGCTACGTCGACATCGACAGAGCTTGTTGGTGGACGACTGAACAAGAAGGTGTTCGGTGAGACATTCAATTGCAGCGAACCTTGTTGTAACGGTAACGCGAAGCGGTAAGGAGCTGTTATCAGTACCGGTTGTTGATTCACATCGCGGCCAATCGCCGAAGCAGTCACCGTCACCGTATCAAAGGAGTTTTGTCCCTGATAACTCAAACGTGTGAATGCTACGCCGGGTAAGTGTTGATTACTCGGACCAGTGTTACCGGTAGCGGCGGTGTCTAAACCAACTTGCGCCAAGCTAATCGGAGTCACGGCAAATGTTACTGAGTAACGGTTTGCAACCGGATTAGAATATTGGTCACGAACCGTTGCGTTTACCCAAATCGACCAAGTACCACCACCTTCTTGATTGGCGCTACCGGCATTGTAACTGACGGTGATTGATGCCGGAGGTCCGGAAACAATCTGCACACTGGACAATGTGGCATGAATGTTAGCTGCCGTTGGATTACCCTGTGCATCGGAAATGTATGCAGTAATTTGAACTGCACCTGATTTCGTACCGGAAGAGAGAACGGCAAGCGCTTCACCGGTTCCGCTCGTTACCGAGATGGCACTATCAAAACCGGGTTGAGCAAAGTAGGGTCGGGTAGTGATTAACCCGGTTGAATCGTCGAACATTACTTCGTTCGTAATAACGTAAGTCACATACGTTCCATTTGCTACCGGATTGCCATTGCCGTCGCGGACAATCGCATGTAACGTAGTGTTTTCGTTACCGCCGGTACCACGAACCTGAAGAATTTGTGAATCCGACGAAAGTGTTAACGTACGGGGTGTTGATGCGCTGACAGTGAAACTTGCAGTATCGGTCGCGCCGTTCACGGTAGTTGCCCAGTAGTGGAAAGTACCGGCTTGTGAACCTGCCGACAAAATTGCATAAGTTGTGTCGCCGTTCCCCGAAGTACCGCCTCTTACAATAGTCCCGACTCCGTTATCGCAACCAAAGTTAATCGGGGAGTTAGGTACTAAGTTTCCCGCAGTGTCGGTTACGATTGCAGTGATATTTGGAGTTAAAACGGGAGCGTTTACTTCCAAACCTACATTACGCGGAGACAAAAATAGGTGAACTGCTACACCCGGTACATGGTCGAAATACCACCAATGCCGGATTGTATCAGCGCGGCCTTCGGTGAAAGCCATTACAACCAAGGAATCCCGCCCGGTACCATTACGCATATAGAATGTGTTTGTCGTAGAACCACTACCGGTTCGGGTCAATGGGTATTGGAATTGTCCGATACCATTCTGTGCAACCGCACCTTCCGGTACGCCGGACTTGTAGCAGTTCCAATAGACACGAGTGCTGTCATAGCAATAATTACCGTTAGTCAAAAAGATGGTCGCGGTAAAGCTGACGGTGTCGCCCGGATACGCAACGTGCGAAGAAGGACCATTGATACTCATGTGATCCAAATCCAGCTTCGGACGAATCCAGAACCGCGCTGAGTCGGTTAGGTTCATCGCCGGATAACGCACGTAAAGTAACTCGCCGCTTGCTGCTGTTGTATCGCCGCCGTCGGTTAAGTAAGCGCGAACCGAACCCGAAATATCAGTGGTTGCAGTTGCGGGAATTAAGCCATGGGCAGTTGAGAACGTCAACAACGCATTGGGTACACCGGAATTGTTCTGGTCACGGAGTACGACGTTTACTTCAAGTGAATCCTGACCGGTTGAATACATCAACGGTGGAATTCTGCGGAATTGAGTCGTGAGCCGCGTGATGCTGCTTGGTGCAGTAACGGCTAATGTAATGGATGTAGTCAATGAATTGTTCTCATCGACTTGATCCAATCCAAGCAAGCGTGGATGGGCAAGAGCTTTTAAGTTATGCTCAAAATTCAATGCCGTCGGGACGCTATTATCAAGTTTTGCGGTTGGTCCAAGCACTTTTACCGGACCATTGCCCGATCCGACTTTGGCGAATTGTGTTTGAACGACCGACGCGGTAATCGTTACACGACCGGGTGACGTACCATCACTTGACCAGGAAATCGTATCGAGTCCGGCACTGCTAATCGAAGTGATGTAGGGAATCGAGCCGATGCCTTCACTGCGAAGTAAAATCGGGATATTCGGTAGCCGAACGTGAGCTGAGTCTTGACACCATACTACAAATTGCCGTTCGACAACGATACCCGGTTCCGAAGAAATTAGCGTATCGGATGGGTTCACCCAACGCAGGAAAATATCCGCGGGTGCCGTCAACGGTTGGACGTGAATTAACGCTCCAGCGGTTCGGTGTAAAGAAGTTTGCAACATTCCCCGAATAGAAGCGCTTATCGAATCCGAAACCAATCGATTTAGGTTTGCACTGGGATTATTCCAGATGTAGATCCGCAATTCACCATTCACATCTGTGGTACCCGTTGTCGCCGAGAGCGTCACAAATGGAGTTCCCGAAGATGTATCCGTATGGATAATCTGGAAGTCGATTGTTAAACCGGAAATACCGCCACCTTGGTCGTCTTGCACGGTCGCGATCATCTGAGTGGAGTCTCTTCCACCCGGTCGGTAAACCAGTACCGATTTCGCGCTTGCGTAAGTTAGACTAAAGCTTTGGATTTGATCCGACAAAAGCACGACCGGACAAGCGGCATTCGTAAAAATCTGCGAATTCGCAATCAGGTGAGCGTTAACGGTAATAGTCTCAGTTGTGTCTAATGTGACAGATAACGTGGCGCTAACATTTCCATTAACGTCCGTTGAGTCACCAGCTACATAACTGATGGAAGCTGCCGTAGTCGGGCGCTTCGTAATCCCGAACGCAACGTGTGCATACGGAACTGCCGAGCCGCGCGCGTCGGTAACGGTCGCGGTAACAGTTGTCGTGACATTGCTATTACGGAAATTTCGAATCGCCGAAATCGGTGCGATAGAAATCGTAGTAGGTGTACCATTCGTACTCCCACTCGATCCGGGGTTGCTGGATGAGTTACGATCGCAACTGCCAAAAAGCATTACGACCAGCAACAAGGGTAAAAATCTCAAAACCCACTTCATTATGTCCTCCGACCTGTGCATCGTTACTGAATTAACATCAGCAAAGCGTGATACTACCGCTTTGCGCCATCTACTACTCAAGCAATCCAATCTCAGAATCCTATCTTGTGCATAGTTTGAAAACAGTAGTTACAGAAACACCGGTGTTGATTCCGATGTGATCTTCTTACTTACACTCAATATACTTTACCGGTACCAAGACCAAAACTAAATTCAGCATTTTGTAAGGATTTACCGGTAAATTCTAATGCTTTGCAATTGTGTAATATGCAATTGCCAGTGTTGCAAATTCAGAAAGAACAAGCATAAAATCTTTATAAGTCATCCACCAGTCGGTATCTTCCGATTCGGGGATAAATATAGTATCGCCGACATCGACAGGGGTGGAAGAGCTCGCTTTCAGCCATTGTCCCGATTGCGCCTTTATTATCCGTACTTGGCTGCGGCGCGCTTTCGAAGTAAAGCCACCCGATTGATCGATGTAATAATGAAAATCTTTGCCTACTGTGTAAACGATTAAACCGGGTTTAATTACCTGACCCAGAACTTTTATCGTTACAATCTTTTTCGGCACCCGGATTATGTCTCCATCCAAAAGAACGACATTACCACCGGCATCTACACTTCCAATTCCCAGTTTTG
Organism: uncultured bacterium; assembly: GCA_964589795.1. Lineage (GTDB taxonomy): Bacteria > Electryoneota > JAOADG01 > JAOADG01 > JAOADG01. Next base: position 3,281 of record CAZPUW010000124.1, on the reverse strand, counting down.
TTACATCGACTACAATTCGCGGTTCAAGGTCCCGCCGTTTGGCTTTCATGTACTCGTTTTCGGACCAGCTCATCTCGTCTTTTTTCAAACCGTAGAGTCGGTTGAACTCGGGATCGGGAATCGATAACAAAGAGCGACGTATTACTTGTACTTCTTCCGTGTTGGCTAACGAGGTCAATCCACCAACAGCATGTAAAACATCCGATAACCGGATCGTTTTTTCGTCGACCGGATAATCACCAGGAAACTTTACTTCCCCTTGAACCGTGACAACACCACGTGGAAGTTGGTCGGTCTCGTAAGGGACGAAAATCTGATCATCCGGTTGTAACTGTGGTCCCGGATCACCCGAACCCATCCATACTTTATCAAACTCACGGATGGAACGTTTTGATGTTGAAGAGTCAATGCTCGACAACTCTACCGTTCCTTTGGCGGTAGGAGCCAATCCTCCTGAAAGCCGCAAGATAGTTCGCAACCGGTCACCCGGGACAAAGCGCACAACCAACGGTTGCTGAAGTGCTCCGGAAATCCGGATTACACCGCGACGACTACTCCAGTAGGGTACCACCAAAATGTCGCCGTCTTGCAAATACGGGTTACCACTTCGTTCGCCGTTTTGATAAAAGCTTTCCAAATCCACGATGGTGGTATCGCCGGTACGGTGAACCAAAGGCATTCCGCGCAGTGGCGCGGCCTTCGGTGGCTGCGTAATCGGTCGGCCATCCGGTGTTGTATCTTTCGGCTCTTCGCTGAACTTGGCCCCGCCTGCCATTTCGAGCAAGTCGGAAACTCTTGTCATTGCTGAAACGACATAACGTCCCGCTTCATTTACCGAACCCGAAAGTGTTACCCGAAACAACCGGGGAACGGAAAGTCGCACCGAAATTGTTCCGCCTGAATATTTTTGCTTTGCAAGCGACTCAATTTGGGACGCTGCATCCGCAAGTGTTAAACCACTTACAAACACCTCACCAACGGTCGGTATAAAAGCATATCCTTCAGGATCGACAAAAATCGAAATCGAATTTTCAATCGAACCGAGAACCGAAAGAACCAAGCCATCGCCGGGTCCTACGATATATTTTTGTGAATCAATCGGGCCTTCGAACGCACTCTGTAATTTCAAATAGCGATTTTGCTCGACAATCTCTTTTGCGTGAGATGTGTCAGAACCATTCTGGGCGAGTGCCCACTCACCGAAACCAGCGAACAACAATAACGCAAGTATTGCGATTCGGTACATGGGCACCCGTTTAACGATTATCGTCAGTGGGAATCACCTTCAGTTTTGATGATCTTGGAATCCTTGTCACTGACGATATCTTTGACAGTATTAGTAATCCGGTCGGACTTCTTGTATTCGTACTGGCCTTCCTTCAAGATCGTCGGCGTGACTTCGATAATCATATCGGTCTTCTTGCTCAGATAATCCGTATGCGAGAAGAGTCCGCCAAAGTAGGGAAGGTCGCCAAGTAACGGCACTTTGTTGATCGTCTTATGGCGATTGACACCAAGTAATCCGCCGATTACGATTGTTTCGCCATCTTTCGCCCGGATGGTCGTCAATGCTTTACGTCGAACTACCCACGGAATATCCTGATTCGGTCCGATGAATGAGAAAATCGACGAAACTTCTGAAGAAATCGTGGTCGTGATATAACCATCGGCATTGATTTTCGGGGTAATCCCGAGAATGACGCCGACTTGTTCGTGTTCAAGAGTAACAGTCGGAACTGTCGTTACCGCATTCGCCTGTTGCGGATTAAACTGCTGTTGAGTCGTCGAATACAGATAGGGGAAATCATCCACTACCCGGATTTCAGCCGGACGACCGTTCAATGTCGCAATCTGTGCATTCGAGAGAACGTCGGCTTTGTTATTGTCGATCAACCAGTCGAGAACGAAATTGAAAACGGGTTGTTGACGGTAGAACACACCGAAGTTATCAAAGCGGTCAAGCTTAATCGACGTGGCGTTACCTTCAGCAATTTGGAACTTCACCGGAGATAGATCACCCCAGCTCACTCCCAGTTTTTCTTCGTCCTGAACGGCGACTTCCACTACTCTGGTGTTCAGCATGATTTGTCCGGCAGGTACGTCAATGCTGTCGACGAGTTGACGGATTTCTGCAATCACTTTCGGTGAAGCGATAATAAGCAATTTACCATTCGAGCTATCGACGGTAACGGTCGCTTTCATCTGCTTCAGCATTCCTTCCGTGCGTTGCGGATCGGCATACTTTAATCCCAGTACGTATGAGGTAAGACCCGCATCCGACTTGATGAATTCCTGTTTCGCTACGAGGAAGCTGTTACCGACCAATTCGTAAGAAAGGCCGACGGCACGAACGACGAGGTTCATCGCCTCTTCGATCGGAGTGTCTTTGAGCTTGATCGTCAGTTTTTCTGTTTTCGAGACGCCAGGACCGGTAACGATATTGTAACCCGATTTCTCGGCTAATATCGCCAACACCGTTGGCAAATAGGCGTCATCCGCGTCCAGCGTAATACGCTGGCTTAGCCGGGAAGTAGCGGGTTGTTGAGTGTCAGCCGTTTGGGCGAAAGACGCGACCGACATCGCGAAACCGAACAGTAGGCCGACAAAAATTGTCTGGCTTACCCGACGGAAGTTACCATTCTTCATGTGTGCTCCGACTCGTTTGCTTGCTTTGTACTTCAAATTCATTTTTTGTTCCGTAGTAAATGTAACTTCTGTTCCTAACCTGTTCGTCACGAAAACTTCTTATCAAACCTAACCACATCCAAATACTACCGAAAAATCGATCAATTGTTACTGACAGGACCCTTAGCGTTTTGATAGAGCAGTTCTTGCTCGATAAGGGTTTCGGGTGAAAGTTGATTGATTAAAGTCACTTTCGCACCACCGTGTTCCAACACCATTTGTCGCTCGGTAATCGACGCGACGTTGTAACCGTTGAAAGTATCGCCCGGCTTCACAATCGAAGATCGTCCACCGAGTTTAATGATGCCGTAGCGAACGCCGCCGTCACCGATAAGCGTTGCGCACAACCGCATTTTGTTGTTGTCTTCCAGCGTCTCTTTAATTCCGAGTTTCTGGAGAAAAGCGCGGGTACGCACGACCTGAATCAAATCAAGTGGATCGCGTTCCCCTTGCGTGTAAACCAGTTCCATACGTTCGTGTAGATCTTTTTCAAGTTTCTCTACCTGCTTGTGTAAGCGGGGATCGCTTCCGACCGTAGCGAGCGTTTGGTTTTCCAATTTGAATTGGGTAATACGCTCTGAAATTTTGTAGGTGTT
>CAZPUW010000123.1:0-7756 GCA_964589795.1 uncultured bacterium | reverse complement strand
TGGAAGCAAGCACCGCATACGCTCCGGAAAGAGTTTCTTCTGCGCCGGGCGTCCACATTACATCCAATTCAGCGGAATCGCCGGGTTGAATGAAATTACCTGTCCAACTTGGCGAGAATTCTGCCGGAACGGTAACACTCATAACGGTTAACGGAACGTTTCCGGTGTTATGAATGAAGGTCGGCAACGTAGAGTTATTTCCCACCGCTACATAACCGAAATTAATTGTGGTTGGATTTGCGGCGATATTCGGAACACCGATTGCGACATTATCCACCCACATACTCGTACCATACGCACTGGTTGCAACGAACGCGAATTGTACCGCAGGATGGCCGACTGCACCCGCTGGTAAGGCGATATCCGCCAAGCCCCACGTGCCTGTATTAGCCGGTGTGGTCCAACCATCGGATCCGCTACCTGCATTCAATCCGGTTCCGTTGTAATCCCACAACGAATTCCAAGTCGTACCGCCGTCTGTTGTGTATTCGACATTCAATTCGTCGTTGGCATACAATTCGACATAGCTCCAGTTGAAGTACAGGTGCATTCCGGAAGCACTGGTGGTATTGAATACCGGTGTATATAGATAGTCGACATTACCATTTGGTTGATCGTAATCGTCCATGTAGGCACTACCGTCACTACCCCACGCACCACCGGAAGCACCAGCCCAGAGCCAGCCGCCAGTTCCGGTATGACCAATCGACCAATCGGTTGGTGGAAATCCACTATTGAAATCCTGCGAATACGGTACCGAGTGAATCGTCAAACCAAAACCGGTTACCGGGATACTTAACGATGGATTATTTCCGGCATCGGAAGTAAGTACGACGTTATCGCTCATCGAACCCGAAGTAGCCGTCCATGAAATTGTAAACGACGCGGAGTCTCCGGCGGCGATAGTTAGCGACGAAGTGCTTGGCGTAACCGATGTCGCGGAAATGTTGGAAACATGTAACGTCGTCGTGCCGGTGTTATACACTTCAATCTGTTGGCTTACCAAGTTGCCGACGGTTACGCTACCAAACGCAACCGAAGTTGGCGCTACGGCAATAATCGGACCGGAAACCGAGTGAATGTTAATGTTGGTTATGTAAATATTTGGACCATAAGCATTGTGTCCCATCCATGCAAACTCGACACTGGATTGACCTAACGCACCCGCTGGTACAGCCGCTGCGCCAACACCGAAATCGGAAGAAGCGGGATTGGTTGTCCCGGCACCAGTGCCAGCCGGTAGTGAAGGATTACTCTGTGCATAACGCGACCAGAATGAAATCCAAGTAGTACCACCATCGGTAGAGTATTTCACTTCCAAACCGTCATCATAGGTTGCAGTAAAGGCGCCGTAATAACTCCAATTGAAGTCAACTTCCGCTGAAGTAACGCCAACGGTCGTAATGGGTGGAGTCACTAAATAATCATCTTGAGGATAATTGGTGTAATCCCAGAAATCAATTGACGCCCACGATGGTGTACCGGAAATTAATGCCCAAGTATCTAAACCATCGGGATTGATAATCGACCAATCTGCCGGCGGGAAAGTTGCACCGCTGAAATCCTGTGTCAATGGAAGCGAATAAGCACCAGCAGTCGTAAAGTTCAACGTTCCCGACATCGACGTTTCTACGGATGCACCGTTACGCGCTTTCGCTTGCACATGGTAAGCTGTATTCGCAAGCAAACCATGGATATTGGTGGTCGCACCCCATTGACTTGCCGTTTGCCAGAGCGCAGACGCACCGAGCGAACCATCGGCTTGCACGTACATCGCAGTACCTGTTTCGTAAATCGCAAACTGAGTGTTTGCATTATTACCGCCATCCACCAAAGCAATTGTTGCGGCGGTGATTCCGTTAGAACTTAACGTCGGCATACCCGGCGTAAGAGCTAACGTCCAACCATTCGCGTTTGCAAAACCAACAGAAGTACCACCACCGTTCTGCGAATAGACATTATACCAATACTGTGTATTCGAATTTAGACCGGTGTTATTATACGAGGTCGCATTTGCTGCTGCGGTTGTAACCGGATTATAGTTAATACCATCGATGGAATTTGTAATCGGGAAGCCGGTTTCATTGCTTGAATTGTCCGTCCAATTTATAGTCAACGACGAAGTCGTCGCACCGCTGGTAAATCCACCGGAAGGAGCGTTCGGTGCCGCACCTACGCCAGTAGTGAAGTTCCATACCGGACCCGCATTGGTACCACCCGCATTACGCGAAACTATCTGCCAGTAGTATTGAGTTGACGCTGACAGTGCTCCGGGGTTGTAAGTTATACCGGCTTGATTCGAAGAAACCAGCGTAGTCGGCGGTGTAAATGTGTTGAAGTACACATCGTAACCGGTTGCCGCCGCAGCCGCACCCCAGTTCAAGGTAGCGTTAGTCGGCGTGTTGGTTGCATTGTTAGCCGGCGCCGGTGTTCCCGCTTGACCGAGTTGATAAAAGAAGAGTGCATAGCCAACAGTCGGTTCCGTGCCTGCCGGAACACCGTTTAGGTTGACTTGGGTATAATTTGTACCCGACGCATCCTGTAAACCGATGGTCGAACTATTTACCTGCGAACCAAGGGTATTGTACTGAACCTTAATCGTACCGGATGGATCTAAAATTGCTTCAAACGTAAACGTGCCGGATGCACCGGAGAAACTTGTCGAACCAACCCATTCAAGAACGAGCTGACTATTCACGACCTGATACCGCATATTGGTTGAATACAAATCATCCCAGAACGGGAAGATTGCCGGATGCGGTTGACCCGAATTTGGCAAGGAAGTATTTGAGTAATACCCTGAGCCGAGACCAGCGTAGGTTCCACTAAAGGAAATCCAACCATTGGTCGCCATTGTGAACTGAGTATAGGTAGTTCCATAAAACGGGAATGAAAATCCGATGTTGGTGAGAACGCACGAACCGTCATCGGTACTGGTAACAGACACTTGTGTTCCGGTCGAAGAAATATCAATCCAACTATACGTCGGACCGTTCGGTTCGGTAACATTATCAATCCAATAATAGCCGCCGCCATCCGGACCGCCATTGTTCATGACTGCTGGTGGTTGGTGGCTGTTTCGTTCCCATTCCGCGCGGAGAAACAACGGATATGCTTCACGTTTTTCTTGTGGTGTTATCGATTGATTGTTCAACATACGTTGAACAATAGCGTTCAATCTTGCCGTTTTCGCGGCGGCTGCGGCATTGTCAGTGCCTTTAGAGCGAACGGTTCGCGAATTCGCAGTAGCTGCGTTTGCGGTTAAACCATTGGTGACAAATACTAAACTGAGAACAAAAACGATACTCAGCGCACTGAGGAATCTCGTCTTTTTCAGTTGATTCATTTTTCCCCCCTGATCAAAGAAGTTATTACGAAAGCAATTTTTGTCTTTTATTCTGCGACTATTCATTTCCGACAAAGCCAAAAACGAACGCACAATCCACGAATAATCAAAGCGTCAAGACAGTTGCCTTTTACTACGATACGTGATTCGTGAAATGAATGTATTGGGGTTAAAGTAAATTTCTCAACTCAAAAACGGTAGGATATTTTTTTTATCCACGTGCTTATCAAAGCAGTATTAAAGGGGCTTATGGCTTATTACAATCTACATTCACAAACGATAATTGAAAGCCAAGTCATTCACTACAGTTAGGTAATTCCGAATCATCCGGAGAAATTAAATTGTTTGCGAGCGATAATCAAATCAATGGTTCCGACGCTTTTAGGAGCAAAGAAACGAACGGAGCTTTTCATAGAAATTTTCATCGAATATAGCGAGTAAAAATTTCTATACTTTTTCACCCTACTCTTACAAAAACACGCCAGTATTGGCTTATGTGGATTAATTGGAAGTCAGTTAGAGTCAGAATCGCTAAATATTCGCTCTCTGAGTAGTTGTTTTATCGGGGGTATTTCGAGCAGTAATTCACCGAATAAACCGGCAATTCATACGACGTCCATCACTTCTAATGGTTTGATATACGCGATTGTGTCTCCTGTCACGTTTTTTTCATACCGAAGGTCACAAAACCGTATCGAGTAGGAGGTTTGAAAGCTTGTGAAGTAAAATCCGGCAATTTATTATGTTAATAGCATGAGGACGTAACAGACGAGAGTACCAATTGATTATAGACACAGACAATATCGTCGACATCGATGCGCGACTCGACTTAGCGAAACAACTCCGTGACCGGAGCGATTTCGACGGCGCTCTGACGATTTACCGTGAGGTATTAGCTGGCGCGCTCGAGCGAGGAGAAACACTCCTTACCGCGGATATGCGGTGCGATATTGGCGGGCTTCTTTGCTTTATGGATCCAAATGCCGCGTATGAGCCATTGCAACAAGCGATGAATGACTATGAACAAATCGGCAACCGCTCGCGCATTGCCCGCGCCCATGGAAGATTGGCAAATCTGCACCGCATCCAAGGCCGTATCGAACTCGCACTCGAACATTACCATCAAGGAATGAAAATCTTCCGGGAAGACGACGAACCGGAACAACTCTTAATATTACTCGGCAATCTTGCGGGATTTCTTTACGAGTACCAACATCCTGAAGAAGCTGAAAATTACATCAAAGAAGCTATCGATCTTGCACGGGTCGCGAAAGACCGCGATAAAGAAGCGTGGTATCTCACGATGTATGCGAAAGAGTTGCAGCTTGCGGGAAAAGACGAGCTCGCGACAAATAAAATCGATCACGCGCTACGGCTGGCAGAATCGTTGAGTGATACTCATTTATTAGCATCGGTGCGTGAAGGAAAAGCGTTTATTCATCTCATGCGGCGCGAGTACGACAGCGCTCTCGTTATTTTAAGTTATTTACTCAACTACTTCGAAAAATCGGGAGATGTGCGGTATCTGGCTTCCATTCATATCAGTACCGCCGAATGTCTTCGCCAAATGGGCCGCTTAGACGAGTCACTCGAGCATTATACAAAAGCGTTGGCGCTTGTAAAAAAGATTGAAGACCTTCGCGGTGAAACCAATGTTGTCGAAGGTATTGCCGAGGTTTATTACATAAAAGGCGATTTCGAGAAGGCATACCACAATTTCCACCAAGCCGCGGCGACTTACCGTAATCTGGGCGAAATGGTGCAAGTCGGCATCGTTCACAACAGGATAGCGTTAGTGTGCAGGGATATGAGCAACCCCGCCGAAGCCAAAGCTTCATACGAGTCGGCGTTGTCCATTTTCCGCCGGAAAAAAGAGACCCATCTGCTTGCGATAACACTTTTTCTTTTCGCCGACCTTATGATAGATGACGGGCAATATTCCTACGCGAACGAATTACTAACCGATGCATCGGATTCGTTGAATTGGGAAAAAGCCCAGACATACGCGCTGGATTGTATGATACCACTGATTCGAATTGGATACTTGAGTGAAACGGGGCGCATCGACAAAACACTTACACTTCCACCGTTGGCTAAAGAGTGGCGCGTTACGGCCCGGAAGGCGCTTGAGTTGATAAACCGTTTCCACATCATTCCGTCAGACCGCTCCGTCCGGCACTTTGCCGCACTCCGAACAGAATTACTTGTTGCCGGTATCCCTGAAAAAGAAGTTCCCCAACTGTAAACCTTCTCGTTTCGACCGATACCCTATTCTTTGCCCGGTATTGCCATCCCCTTGCACAGTGTGTTAGAATTTCTCAAATTGATGATGTGAAAAAACTAACTAAAACGACCCCTCGATTTGGGTACTTCCTTTTTTTGCTCGCGGTTTCGCTTTTACCGTGCGGTTGTTTTCGGTACAGCTTTACCGGTAGCGTACCGACACATTTACATACCATTGCGGTTCCGCAGTTGGATGACCGAACGGCAGAATTCGGACTGCGGGAGAACCTGACTGACGCCCTCATCAGCGCATTCCGAACGGATAATACGCTGCGACCGGTGGATGAGCAACGTGCCGATGCCGTACTTACCGGAACGATAGCAAGTATCACCGAGACCCCGCAAACTTATACAACCGACCAGCAAGTAATTGACTTCAAAGTGACGATCAACGTGAATTTCAAGTTTTACGACAAGATTGAGAATAAGACGCTTTTTGAAGGGCCGATGTCGGCATGGGCCACCTATAATTATGCGAATACGCATGCCGAGGGACGGCAGGCGGCGGTGAATGCAGCCGTTCAGAAGCTTGCAACTGACGTTGTTACAAAAACCCTTTCCGGTTGGTAAACACCATGACATGTTGTAATCGTCAATCAAATGCGAGACACTCTATCCAACTGGAGAACGGGACGACATTCGCGACCCTTTCCACTTATTTCCGGTATAAATCCTTCAACCAAATATCACTTCTACTTATATGCAATTCGATTCATTTCTAACCATCGAAGACGACCCGCTTGCCCTTAACCGACCGCATATCCTTGCCGTCGCATCCCGACTGCGCCATCACGGTATTGGAATTTTGCCGATGGAAACGGTCTATGTGCTTACCGGCCTCGCCGACGAGTTCGAAGTGCAGGAGCGGATGCGGGGATTGCGACGGATGAAGGATCATCCAACGGAGTGGCGTCCCTTCACCAATCTCATCGCATCGGTGAAAATGCTCTTGTCACTGGTTGAATTGTTGCCACCGGAAACAATCAAACTGCTTGGTTATCTTTTGCCGGGACCGCTGACGGTAGTACTCCCCGCAAACGACGACGTGCCGAAATGGATGTGCGACGAACAACGAAAAATTTGGATTCGAATTCCGCAACACCCATTTGCCCTCGCGTTAGCGCGCGAAATCGAGCGGCCACTCGCGGTTACCCGCGCCGCAATTTATCCCGATACCGGTTCCCGCAGTCCGAATGAAGTACCTGATGAATGGAACGATAAAATCGACTTTCTTTGGGACGGCGGTGAAACTCCGATGGGGAAACATTCGACCGTAATAGAATTTTCCGGGGAAAAACTACTATTGCTTCGTTCGGGTGCGTTTCCGTTCGAAGAATTGCAACGGGTTTGCGAGCGGGAAGGGTTTGCATTCGATTGGACATGGCAGGATCGAAAACTACCGGCACCGTACCGCATCCTTTTTGTTTGCAACGGTAATATTTGCCGCAGTGCGATGGCAGAAGCATTATTGCGCCACCGATTGAAAAAACATCCTGAAGTATCGATTGCGATTTCTTCGGCGGGTACTGAAGTAAAACGCGAATTTCTCCCAATTCAAACGGTAGTGGTAATGCAGGAGATGGGTATTAATATCCGCTCCCATCGCCCGTATCCACTGCAAAAAATCGATTTGGAAAGCTATGATTTGGTGCTTGCCATCGGGAATGAACACATCGAACCGGTGCGCGAGCATTTACCGGTAAACAATCGACCGGAAGTAACGAAGCTCTCAACCTTCCCACGGCCACCGGAATCGTCGCAAGATGAAGTGAAGAACCCGGAATCAAATACAGTCGAGGCCTTCCGGCAAATCCGGGAAGACATCTTACATGAAATCGACCGCATATTACCCGAGCTGATTTTGCGGGCGCAAAAGAAACATGGCTAATCCACTTCGCGTACTTTTTGTCTGTTCCGGGAACATTTGCCGGAGCCCGATGGCGGAATATCTTTTGCGTGAGAAAATAGCAAACGACGCAACGGGCAAGATAGAATCCATATCGGCGGGAACCGACACGAGCGGTGGCTCTCCATCGCTTTCGGTAACCGTAACCGTAATGTCAGATATCGGAATTGACGTCAGCGCACACAGGTCGCAACCGGTAACACGAAAATTATTAGAACAGT
>CAZPUW010000122.1:0-7847 GCA_964589795.1 uncultured bacterium | reverse complement strand
TATACATCTGTTCATCCCCACGCGCGTGGGGATTACTACTAAATTATTTTTGTTTCTTATCTGAACTACCGGTTCATCCCCACGCGCGTGGGGATTACAATTCAATGTCGAACGCGCGGAATTTTAACGCCGGTTCATCCCCACGCGCGTGGGGATTACCTCAACAGTTTTGATAAAATTGGAGTGTTCAACGGTTCATCCCCACGCGCGTGGGGATTACCCTTCGTAATCATTGAAGTTAGATCACGAAAAGGGTGTTAAGTATCAGTGGCAACTGCATCCTCTTTAGGAAGATGCTTTACAGCAAACCACAATCCTTCTTTTTCCTGAAAATTCCTTGATGTATCGCCATTCGACCGCAACGAAAACCCTTGCTCATTGTTGTCGTTCCAGATTTGAATGACCGCTGGTGTTCCACGACGACCCACACAAAGATCCCAAAGCTTATCGCGGACTATCGCGGAAACCTTTCCGATAAAGACACCGGTCTTTGCTTCGAACAGCCATCGTGTCAATTCACCGCGCAATGACGCAGGAACCTTCTCAAGAATCATCACTACCATTTGTCAATTCCTTTTCCACTTCCGGTGGGTTCCAATACGGAGTTGGACGTGCCGGGTCTTCATCGATATCCCAACCGAAAGATTCGTCGTCCAAGTTGAAATCAAACAAACGGTCGATATCAGGTAAAATACGTTCTAATAATTTGTACTCGTGGAAGTAATCTCGACAGAGATGCCGCACCCGACTTTCCAAGTTGTCAGTGGATTCCTGTACGACGCGAAACGAGAGTGGGATCGTCGTCTCAACCTTGTATAGATCGCCAATATCGTACACGAATGAGAGCGCTTTACCGACATGGACGAAACCAAGACCGGGAGTATAGCCGCCACTCACGATGGCAGTATGGCACAACGAATAAAGGCAGGCATTTGCTGCCGAAAGTGCGCGATTGACTGGATCGGAATTCTCCCAATGGTTCCGGTCATAGCTTCGACCGACCCACTCCACACCGGTTTCGTTCGAGGCAATCGCATACGCTTCGCGTACACGAACACCTTCCATTCCCCGAATTTGTTCCAATGATAAACCCTTCGGTAATCGTTTTCGGAAACGCATCCGGTACATTCGAAGCACGATTCGTTCGTGTGACTCAGGGTCAGCCCACAGTGCCGCTTGTCGTTCGAGGTGCCCTCCTTTCCGGGTTTCACCGATACCGGTCGCATAAAACCGGATCGCGCCTTCACCCGTCCACAATACCATACAACCATTGTCAGCAAGCGCTTTCACTGCCGCGTGGGTAATCGTTGAGCCGGGACCCAACAACAATACACCAAGTGAAGCAGCAGGTACGGGTATGATTCCTTCTTTCGTCCAAACCGCAATCGACATTTCGTCTTGTTCGACCCGGCAATGTTCGAAGTATGCATACGATAAACCATCACGTAATTTAGGTAGGGCACGGAGATCGTTCATTGGTGATCTCCAATTGGGAAGACAGAAAGTAGACCAAATCCGAATCCCTTCGCCGATCCAATTCCTGCATTTATCGCAGCATGAAATTCCATAGCATCGGTGACAGTCAGTTTTCCTTCCAACAATGCAGAACGAAAGCGCATGACGTGTTCGTCACCCTTTCCGTTCGGTTTTTTACCAACTACCCATCCCAAGTTCACGACATCGCAACTACCGACAGAAAAACCTTTCTGCGATCCTTTGCGAGCAAACCAATCAAGGATCGCATCTGTTGGTTTTGTCTCTTTGTCCCAAAGAGTAACACGTTTCCCTTGCGACTTGGAAGAAGGGTTTCTATCTGCACCATTCGATCCGTAGGTAGCACTCTTTTTCGTCGGATTGACACGAATCCGAAATCTACGAATGTCCCCATTCTGAAATGCAGGAGTGTACTCGTATGGCTTTATTGGTGCTGCTAGAACCATATCTAAGTTGTGGAACGCATACTTCCAATCTGGCTCCGTTTCCGATTGGACAATGATGATCGTCTGTTGATAATTATCTCGAACGATTTGATCGATACGGAAGAGAAAACGAGAGCGGTCAAACCCGTTTGGATCGAATGGGAGAAGAAAATTCGGATCGACTTTTTGCGTCGTGGACATGGGAAATGCCATCGACAATCGTTGATGAACGTGATAGATGTTACGCAACCATAAACGACCGGGGCGAGGTCGGTCTGGATTATCGCCGACATCGATCATGAGATTGGAATGATACATCACTCTACCTCCTCGATGGATAGCCGACGACGACGGGTTTCCAATGAACGGAATGCGACAATTTCAGAGCGTTTTTCGATGATAAGTTCACGCCAACGTTCCTCTTCGGGATTGATGCGATCTAATCCCATCCCGACCCCATACTCGATCATCGTCACGGCATCATGGCAAAGTCGACAAAGCGAACGCAATTCGTCGGGCTTTTCTTCGCCTCCCGCGTGTCGATAGGTAATATGTTGCACGGTGGTTGCCGGAGATTTGCAGAAGACGCAGAGATGCTGATCCTGAGATAGCCGTTCGCGTCTTTTCGCTTTGTATTTCGTATTAGTGTAATCGGCGCGGGGTCTTGGTGGTCGCGGTGTTTCGTGCTGCAATGGTTCATTTGCAATGCTTATCTGCCCATGTTCGCCAACAGTCAACTCTTCACGAATGACGAATCGAGGTCGATGCGAGGGCGGATCGAAACTAACCGGTATATCGTACCAGACCTGTGCATCGTCAGGGGCGTCGGGTTGTTCCGAAGTGGGTTGCCAGTCGATCAGGCAGACGAGGTTCTTTTTGGGTTCGTTATCACGTTTGAGTCGTTTCCGCCACGGAATCGAACTTAACGCAGAGAGCGGATCGGGAAAGAACCCAGCCGGATGTTCCAACAATGGTCGCGACGGAACACAGCATTTGCGACCAAGGTAGAGTGTCCACTGTGGGTATTTGACCGCTTTTTCTAACTCTTGAATGAGAGATGGGTCGCCCTGCAATACTACCAAAAAACTGGCATCGCAAAGGTACTCGCGTCGGGTGAGCATTGCTCCCGACTTACATTCTCCCTTTGCGGTTCGCATTTGCATTTCGGCACCGACGGTGTGGTAATCCCACCAGCGAATTCCCGGTACATCAATTCGTACACCAATTCGAAGTTCACTTAGTTTCGGTAACCACTCGTCCGGCGCTTGTTGACGGGTAATACCTAGCGCAGCACAGAACAATCCGATGACTCCCGATTTCGTCGGCGCTTCGGCAGTTCGTCGAACTACGAATTTCGATTCGTGTACACCCCATGATTGCATGGAACTTTCTAGGCGGAGAAAGAGCGTATTGGGCAGATCGCTCATGCTATGCCTCGTTGTTAACGATTGCCTGTTGTACCTCGTTCCAGTCGAAACCGATTGCAGCTATAACCATTGGTATCAGTTCATCAAGTGACTTGATATTATGGTCGGTTAGTGCGATCTCTTGTTTGTTTTCAACCACGTAGAGGGGATAGCGAAGATTGGGTGAAAACCAGAAGCGCTGTTTAGGGATGCCAAACCCAGTATCAAGGTCATGCATATATTGACCTAATTGAGCGATACTTTGTGAAATGATTTCCCGTTCCCCTTTGGCTGGCACTGGATTCGCAAAGGCGTTGGCATAGCTGATTGGCGTGCCTTTGATCTCGATGAGTATCCCATCGGGAGGATTGTTCGCGGCGAAACTGTTTTGCTTCCCACTCGGATTTACTACTGCGGCAGTGCGAATAAATGTGCCTACTGTATGAGCGGCTAATTGTTTGTTATCGCCGAGATTCTCTACAAGTTGCTCAAAATTAATGGAGAAATATTTGTAGAAACACGCGGAAGCAAATAGTTGTTCACCGATTAAATCGGCACCAGCTTCTTCTTTTTCCTCGCGTGTTTCGTCTCCCATTGCCACGAAGTAATCAGTTTCAGGAAAGGCGGCGTGGGTCGATATAGCGTGAGCCGTTTGCAACGATGCCTCGACATTCTTTTCTAGTTTTTCCCAAATTTTCTTCGCAGATTTGTCGGGTTCAAGCATACGTCCACTTAGTGCCATATCGGGCGCTTGTGTGTAAAGAGCGATTGCTTTCGCAAATTCTTTTGCTAACTCATCATCAGATTTGCTGTTCCTTGATTGGAAGAGATTCACAATCTTCTCAATGGCTTGTTGGGTCACGAAGAGCGGTGCCTTGCTTCTCTGACTGGTTTCATCGGATTCATCGGTCTCTCCTTCTTCGCCTGCAGTGGTGCGCGGTTTCTTCGCTTTTGATTCAGTCTTTGGTTTGAAACCGCAAACTTTGAGAATGCCTTCGACTCGTTTTTTGTCGTTTGCATCACCTTCGATCTTGTCAAGAATCCTCTTAGCGAGATCGCGCGTTCTTACTCCTCCTAACAGTTTCGCAAACTCTGGACTCATCCGAATACTTCGCTTGATGCATTGACTCGAGATGCGCGAGCGTAATACACCACCGAAATAACAGGTTTTTGGTGCGCCGAGGTCGTCCCTATTAAGATTCGCCGGGCTGTGGTTCTGGATCATGTGAATTTCGATCAACATGGTTGTACCCTTTCGTTGATGCTGAGATATTGGTTTATCCATTCCTGATGCTTGGTCTCCTGTTCCCAAAAGGAGAGATCATCGGTCAGTTTTACCCAGTCGAGTTTCAATTCATGGGAAGAAATTTCTTGAAGCGCTCTTCGCAATGTGGGCTCGATTTGCTCCAAGGGAGTGGTTATCAGTTCATCGAATTTCTGTCGAAACCGGTTTCGCGCACGTTCTTCTCTTGGTTCGCATCGCTGTAGTTGGTGTGCAAACAAACAATCAGACTGATGTTCAATGGGACACTTTGCATATAGTTTAGCGATCAACCACGCGACTTCCCGTCGCGGTGCAAACTGGTTCTTTTGCCGTAGCGGCCACCACAAACCGGTAAACAGATCGAACCCATCAACAGTCTGGTCAAGTCCTTTATTAGCATGGGTTCGCAAGAGTCCTAGGTCACCTGCTTTTAATGTTTGTAAGACCATGATAAAATCATTGGTTGAACTCATTCTGTAGCCGACTTTCTACGTTTCGTTTTCTCCGGTGGGTCATGTTTTGCTCGCATATCGGGTAATGCGTTCGCGATACTCTTTCGCCGTATCGTCGCTGTTAGTGTAGCGCCGGGTGCGAGTGATTTCGCGATCATCTCCTGCATTGGACGATATTCCGATGCTGCGTTTTGCCATTCCGTTTCACCCCCGGATAGAAGATTCCCAACAGCTGTTGAGACGGCATGCTCGACATGAGGACGATTGGAATCGTAGGTTGCTTTCAGGTGATCGAGTTTCCGTTTCACTCGCATCGTCTTAGGCAGACGCTTTACGAATTCGTTGTTCGATGTCTCTTTCTGCCATTGCTCAACCGTAGACACCGCTGCTTCGGGTACTGAATTATTTGATGGTAACTCAACAATTCGTTCCCAAACATCGACATACTTCGCATTATCTGTACCGAGACCGATGATAGCAAAAGTGGTCGAAGTTGGATAAATCGTTTTAGCGGCTTCGATAACAGGTGCAAGTAATTTCCATAAGGGTCGATCCATCTTAAATTTTCCAGCCGAAACCGGATCAGGTGCTTTTATCGATTTTTGAGAAGTGCTACTGAGATAAAGTGCGTGTGGGTCTCTCCAAAGGGCAGTTTCCTGCTTACCTGGCGATTGAAATTCACACCTGCGGATAATCGTATCGGATTTTACTCCACAGTTGTAGCAAGTTTGATGGCTCTCCGTTTCTGCCAACCAAACTTTACGGGCGAGCATCGTTAGCCCTTTGAGTAGTGGAATTTCGGCAGTGTCGCCCACATTAAAATTGAGGTCGATCCAAGATGGTTCACCGAAAGGAATGGCGCGAGGTATCCAGTTTTTGTGGAGAGTCTCGAACAACGAATTGCCCACCGACATTATGTAAACAGGCGGAACTCCATTTATTCCCGGATAAAGGTATGGTTTAGTATTGCCACCAAAAGTCATAAATAATGGGAGCCGAAGTAGTCCTATTGCACAACAGGAAGCGCACAACCCCTCTTGAAAATCGGTTGTGTGTTTAAAATGCCAAAAATTGTGTCCAGTTGGTATCTCTTGATACAAATCTGTCGTGGGACGAGAACGTCTTGCATCAGCATCCTGATAAAACCGCTTTCCGTTTCCAAGTAAATTGAAGCAATCCCGATTCTCTGTCTCTTCAAGTTTGGAAAACCACTCTGCTGGAAACGAATCGATATTTGTTTCATCAGGGGGATTCCCCTTGCACCAATACAAAATGGCGAGCAAAAAACGCATCACTGCAAACCTGTCCATCGGATTCGATGCGGCGATCTCTCGGATTTGACCGGCTTTAATTAGCGCGTCTTTGATCCCGACCCGGTCGAATTGTCCGTTTCGATAGAGTACCGGAATCCATTTTTTCTCTAACAGGTTATAGCACATAAGCGCTCCCGTAGTTGAAAGATATAACGTAGTTCATTATTCGTGGTTGCCAAGTTCATCCTCAATTTCTTTAATCGACGGCAGGCTTCCCTTCAGCTCCTTTGGAAGTGTTTTAACGATTTTAGTCTCCCAACCGGCAACACCAATTGGTTTCTTCAAACTGCGTAGTGCATACTCCACTACCAACTCGTTTTTCGTCCTACATAGTAGCAATCCGATTGTCGGCTTATCGTCGGGATGACGTAGTAGATCGTCGACAGCAGATAGGTAAAGATTTATTTGTCCAATGAAAGCAGGATCGAATGGTACAGCTTTTAGCTCGATTACGACAAAACAACGCAATTTGAGATGGTAGAATAATAAGTCCACTAAGAATTCTTGATCCCCAACTTCCAATCGAACCTGCCTGCCAACAAAGGCAAATCCCGCTCCCAGCTCCAGTAGAAAACTCTGAATATGGTCAACCAATGCCTGCTCGATTTCATGCTCACGCCGGGGATCGGCAGTACCCAAAAAGTCGAACAAATATGGGTCTTTGAACACCTGTGCAGCCATATCCGATTCAGTTGGAGGGAGCGTTACCGGAAAATTCGTAATTGCTTTGCCTTGGCGTTTGTGAAGTTGTGAGTCAATCTGTAATGCGAGAATGTTGCGGGACCACCCATGCTCAACGGTTTTGTTAATGTACCACAAGCGTGTTTCAGGATCGTCTAATTTTTCCAATAAGGTGAGGTTATGATACCATGTGATTTGTGCAAGTGCCTCTTGCACAATTGTCCGGTCAGTCCATGCAGAGGCAAATGCCCGCATGTATTTCAGGTTGCGTGGCGAGAAGCCGCGCATTTCTGGAAACGATTTTTGTAGATCGACAGACAATCGATCAATTACTTGTGCTCCCCAACCCTCCTGTTCCTGACGTTCGAGAATCGTCCGACCGATATCCCAGTAAAGTAAAACCATAGCGGCATTCGCAGCAAGAACCGTTTTCAATCGTTCCCGTTGAATATGTTGTTTGATCTGCTGGAAAAATTCGTTGTAACCTTTTGGCATCCCTGATAGGGGTGCTGCGACAGGAAAAGTTGCCTCGGCTCGAGTCCGACCTAAAGCACGACGTTTCTCATTGGGTTCAACTATTTGTCGTTTTTTACTAGGCATAAATCGCTCTCAATGACTGAAACTCATCAGATCATGAATGTACTCAACTACAAATTCGCTCAGTAGTATTCCTTGATATATGCATACGCCTTCTCAAACAGTTCTTCCTCTTTATGAAGCTGATACTTTAGAAGAGTCTTGCGTAGCGATTTCTGGACTTCGCGCTCTCCTGCAATCGTAGTCTGCCAACCGTCAAACCGAACAATTTTCAC
>CAZPUW010000121.1:0-7857 GCA_964589795.1 uncultured bacterium | reverse complement strand
GTCAACCGGAAATCCGAACGACCGAACCCGCGCGCCATCATACATTCCCACACATCCCAACCAAGTTGTTGCAAATACTCCGTCGTCTTTTCATCCAATTGTGCCGGGCAAACATATTCGGTATTTCCCGCGGTGTATTTCGAGCGGTAGTCGTAGAACCCGCCCTTCGGAATAATTTCCACTACCGGCATCACTTGGTCGGCAACGACTGACACTGTTAACTCACGTCCCTCAATAAATTGTTCGATGAGGATATCATCATTTTGTTCGCGCACGAGTCGAATCGCTTCGGGAATTTCGGCATCGGATTTCACGATACTCATCCCCACAGTCGAACCGCCGCAATTCGGCTTAATCACGCACGGATAACCGAATGTTTCGTGGATATCCTGACAAATTTGTTTCGGGGAAACGTTGTCCGAACGACCGTAGAACAACCATTCCGGTGTCGGTATTCCCGCTTCGGTAAATAACCGTTTCGATACCGCTTTATCCATCGCGATGCGGCAGGTAATTGATGATGAGCCGACGAACGGAATTTTCGCCCATTCCAATAAACCTTGCAGAGTGCCGTCTTCGCCAATTCCGCCATGCAAAATCGGGAAAACAACATCCGGAGCGAGCGATGCGAGCGTTTCTAACAACCGTCCGATACGTTGCGGTGTCGCCGGTGGAAGGGCAGTCAGGTCGTCCGGTGGCGTTTCTCCGACCGGGCCATTGAGCAATGATTGTTCCCCGGTGACCCACTGTTCCGGGAACACCGGATCGAGTTTATAGACCGTGTGGCCAATGCGTTCCAACCCTGCGGCAACCGCTTCACCCGATGCGAGCGATACCCGCCGTTCCGACGACTCCCCACCCATTAACACGACAACGCGCATGACGTTACTCCCTCAATGATAAAATAAATTCGTGCTTTTTATTCGGTTGTGCAAGTGCACTGTCAGGGGCAATAACTCTTTTGGGGTATTGTTGAGTAAAAACACATGAATTCCTTCCATTCCCTTGCTTTCGCTACAATTCCTTACCACCTTATTACATTCCAGAACGACTTTCTCGCTCGGAGGCGATTATGACACGCTTGTTCCGCAGTATCCTCACTATTACTCTTTTAACTCTTATTGCTACCATCAGTTTTGCGCAAGATAGCTCTGGCATACGTAATGTTATTCGATTTCAATCTCATTATATAATTCGGGCTCTTGTCATCTCAGGAAATTACGCGTATTGCGCATTGGGTAATAATGGAATCTGTGTGGTGGACGTAACCAATCCCAACACACCGCGTGAAATTGGTTATTGTACGACTCCCGGCTGTGCCGTTGGTATAGCAATTTCCGGTAATTATGCTTTTGTGGCTGATAGCTCGTTTGGAATTAGGGTAATCGATATTTCAGATATTTCGAATTTGTATGAGATTAGTTCTTTACCGACAAATGCAAAGGGAATCAGGGTGTCGGGCGGATACGCGTACGTCATCACGTATCTCAATCAATTCGAAATGATTGATATTTCATCACCTTACTCGTTACAAATCGTTTCGACCTTAAATGTAAATGGCGAAATATCCGGGTTCGAAATTAACAGAGGATTTGCCTACATCGCTGCACTAAGTGCTGGCTTACGGATAATTGACATACGCGACTCAACAAATATTTTCGAAACCGGTAGTTATGTCCCGGTTCCAACTTATGCAAAATGCGTAACCGTGCGTGGTGACACTGTTTACCTCGGCGATTATGATGGTAGTTACTTACGTGAAATTGACGTCTCTACTCCTTCATCACCACGTCAAACCCGATCCTTCCAACTGACTGGTGACGAGTTCAATTCTATAAATCAAGTTTCAGTCTTAGGTGATTATGCGTATCTCGGCTGTAGTTCTGGAGGTTCGTATGGTTATGGACACACGACATGGTGGCATTATAGTCTCTTTACACTTACAGTTCGTATTTCCAACCCTGATTCGATATTCGAAGTAGGCGGGCATGAATACGGTTATTTTAGTGGTTCTGACTATTCTGGCGAAGGAGGAAGTAGTTACAGTAGTGGTTCTTCTTACGGAATCGTTACGGATATAAAAGCTTTTGGTAATCAAGTTTATACCGCGTATGGAGACCATTGCATAATAATAGAAAATACTTTTAATACAACACCTGTACATGGAACAGCGTTATATTGGTCGTTTCAGTACACTACAGTAACGGGTAATATTGTGTATGTCGCTGACAACAACACGTTAAGATTATTCAATATTTCTAACCCCTCGCATCCAAGCAACTTATCAACATATTCCACCAGAGGAAATATAAAGAAAGTCGAAGTACGCGATTCTTTAGCTTTTATTTTTCTTGCAGGAAACAACACTGGATTTCAGGTACTCAATATCGCTTCTTCATCAAATATTTACGAATTACGGTACTATCCATTCCATGGAACTCCACTCGACTTTGCAGAAAACGGCAGTTACGGCTTTGTATTATCTGCGACCAATAACATTGATAGTTTATTCGCTTTCGGACTGAATGACTCGTCGAATACATTACCGGTTTCATCTGTATCTCTACCGGGTGTTTCATATGGGATATGTTGTTCCGGAAATAACGTTTTTATCGCTAATGCGTCCCATGGAGTTCGTAGAATCGACTTTACAAACGCTGCTACACCATTTGACCGAGGTTGTTTTGGCAACTGGGCAAGCGTGGTCTGTATTTCGGGGAATTATGCGTTTATCGGTGCGGGAGCGGCTGAATTACGCAAATACGATATAAGCAATCTAAGTAATATCACGTTAGCCGCTTCCATTGCAACATCCACCTACGCGCGACATTTGGTTATGCAAAGTGGACATTTATTTGCCTCATTTGATGATTCTGTGTTCGCGGTTTTTGATGCTGCAAGTCCGACAAGTTTGAACCGACTTGGTTTCTACCACTCTCGCGAAAAAGTGTGGAATCTTTCAGTTTCCAACAATCTGATATTTACGGCTGATAGCACAGAAATGGGCATTTACGATTGCTCCCAAGCCCTTGGTGTTGTTGACCGCACGAGTTCTTCGGTTCCCGAACATTTTTCATTGAAACAGAATTATCCCAATCCATTCAATTCATCTACTACCATCGAGTACACAATTCCGAAAACCGGGAAAGTCGAAATGAAACTCTACGATATCACCGGTCGTGCAGTAGGGACACTAGTCAACTTCAATCAGAATCCCGGTACGTATCGAGTAAAATTTGACGGTACGAAACTCGCATCAGGCATTTACTTCTGTAGGTTGAATGCGAATGAATTGAGTGAAACCAAGAAACTAACCATACTGAAATAAACTACTCGAGGTGACGATGACACGCTTGTTCCGCAGTATCCTCACTATTACTCTTTTAACTCTTATTGCTACTTTTTGTTTTGCGCAAGATAGCTCTGGCGTGAGTTGCGTTTACCGCCACTCGTTCTGGAATTACACCTACCAAGTCGCGGTACAGGGGCATTACGCCTACATCGCCGACGGTTCCAGTGGTTTGCGGATTCTGGATATCACGCGTCCCGATTCATTGGTAGAAGTTGGTTATTTTACTGACATCCATCACGGAATTGCGCAGGGAGTCGCTGTCCGCGATACCTTGGCTTTTGTTGCGTTCGATGAGTACGATCCATTTTGCCAGATAATAAGTATCGCAGATCCAGTCCACCCAAGATTGTTAGGCAGGGTATTGCACGATGGTATGGTCGACCCGAATTTTGGCGGAATCATTTTTTCGGGTAATTATGTCATTCTCTCCAATGGCGGTGCGGATATCATCGACATTTCCGACCCTACCGCACCTACCCAAGTACCGTGGCAAGGAAGCTATTCGTACGCAGCGACAGTCGTGAATAATCGGCTTTACGTAGTAGAGGATTCTCTTCGGATATTCGATTTCACTCATCCCGATTCCATCGTCCAACTCGGTTCTTGTCAAATTATCGCCAGTGGTGCGTATTCCGTGCTGGTGTCCGGAAACTATGCATATGTCGGTGCGTCATCTCGGTTCCGCACCTACGATATTTCCAACCCCGCCGCACCCATCGCAGTGGACAGTATTAATGACGATTATATCGGGGAAGCGAACAAAATTATTCAGCGCAATGACACATTATTTGTGAATACCCCTTACGGCTTTTATGTCTTCTCTATTGCGAATCCAGCCCATCCACAACAGTTGTACCATCTGCAAATGGGTGGCAACAGCATGGCGATTTCGGGTAATGTTGTATTCAACTGCGAGCGACAATTCGGGTTCTATGCCAACGATATCTCCAATCTATCGTCTCCGGTAACATACCCAAATTACCCCAGCACCGGCGCTGAGCACATGGTTCAAAGGGTAGCGGTATCTGGTCATTATGCCTACTACAGCGACTTCTATGACGGTTTGTTAATAACCGATTTTTCCAATCCCGATGCACCGCGCGATACCATTTACCATGCCCCCGGTATCAGTGCATTCGCGATTCACGATTCCATTGGTTATTTGTGGTGCTGGAGTGGTTTGTATTTGATGAACATTACAAATCCATTTCACCCGGTAGCTTATGGAACAATTGATAATTTTGGTTTTACCGACCACCTCACGTTTTCAGGAAATCGTGCATACGGATTGCATAACACAAATAGCGGCTCGTACCCTTCGTTCCGGATTTGGGATGCAACAAATAGTGCCACGCCAACGATAATCGGTAATTGTACAATCAACGCTAATTTGTATGATGTCGCTTACAACGGTAATCTCGCGTTTGTCGCCGCTGATTCGCTTGGTTTAAAAATTGTCGATTTTTCGCAACCTGATTCGATGCGCGTGGTGGGAACCTATTCCCGTGGATATAATATTTATTCAGTAACGGTGTCGGGGAATTATGTTTTCGTTGCGGATACGGTGGGTCTCATGGTTGTCGATGTCACAGAGCCCGCCGCGCCCATCCTAATTAGCACAATGACCTTTCCTTATCGGTATATCAATCACCTGCGAGCATCGGGTAATTATCTATTTTTAGATGCTTTTCACGGTATCCGGGTTATCAATACATCCACTCCCAATGCACTTCAGGAAGTTGGTTACTATGACAACATCCTTGGTTCGATGGACGATATGGCAATTGCTGGAAATTACATCTTTACCGCGGAATACAATTTTGGTTGTATTTATGATTGCTCGCAATTTCTTAGTGTCGTTGACCGTGCGAGTTCATCCGTTCCCGAACATTTTTCATTGAAGCAAAATTTTCCCAATCCGTTCAATTCATCCACCACGATTGAATACACGATACCGAAATACGGCAAAGTCGAAATGAAACTCTACGACATCACCGGTCGTGCAGTAGGTACACTGGTTAACTTCAACCAAAATCCCGGAACCTTTCGCGTGAAACTGGATGGCACCAAACTTTCATCTGGTATCTACTTCTGTCGATTAAATGCGGGTGGCATGACTCAAACGACCAAACTTACACTGTTGAAATGAACGACACGAGGCAACCATGAAACGCACACTTTGGTTCACTTTCATCATTCTGTTGGGCAGTACAATTTCAGGTTCAGTAGCTTCTGCACAAGATAGCTTGGGTATCAGTTGCGTGTCACAAACATACATGTGGGGTAACGTTCATAAAATTGTCATCGTGGGCAATCACAGTTTTGTAGCAACAGATTATGGATTGGATGTAGTGGATATCAACGATCCGTATCATTCTGCTCAGATTGGTGCATTTACAACTCGAGCCATCGCATATGGAGTAGCTGTTTCGGATACGTTAGCATTTATCGCGGCTGATACGGCTGGTTTACTCATAGTAAATATTGCCACACCATCAGCGCCGCATTTGATTGGATCATACAATACCGCTGGGAGTGCGAGAGCAGTTGCTATATATGAGCATTATGCGGTTGTTGCCGATTATTCAGCTGGTTTACAAGTTATTGATGTTTCCGACCCGACTTCACCACAGTTGGAAGCAACTTATGATACACCGGGAACGGCAATTGACGTAGATGTTGCAGGGAATCGTGCTTATATAGCGGATAATCAAGGTGGACTTAAAATTATCGATTTAACGAACCCTGCAAATCCTACGTTATTAGGGTCGGTTGCATCTTATACACAAAATGTAATCATACACGGTCATTATGCTTATTTATCAGGATTAACCGACTTCCGAATTGTTGATGTTTCTACTCCAGCTTCTCCCCGACAAACGTATTTGTATAGCATTCAAACGGGCGATGCGCGGCAGGTTGGAGGAATCGGTGTGTACGGTAATTCGTTTTATGTAAGTTGGTATAATTCATTTACTATTCCTTATCCTGAACCACGTACGTATTATACTTTTAAATTTTGGGTTTTGGATATTACAAACCCTGACAGCGCTACACTTTCTGCTGATGCTGATTGGGGTGGCTTACTAACCTGTATCGCACCTACTTCCCAATATGTATATTATGCACCCGGATTTAATGTACTTCCCATCAATAATCTATCTTCACTCCATGCAATAGACAGTCTAACAATGACAAATGGAAGTTACAACCTTCAAGTAGATAATCATCGAGCATATTTGACTTCCTATCCTTTGTTCGAAATACTCGACGTCACCAACTCATCCTATCCACCTCTATTGGGCACATATAATTATCATGGTGAACCAGATAGGATCGTTGTCACTGGTAGTAATTCATATCTGCTATTCAATAATCGTAGTCAGACTCTTTTATATTCGATTTTGGTGCTCAATACCGCAGATCCAACTGCAATACAGGTAATTCACGACTATGGTCCTATCCAGAATACGATTGCTTCCGATATCGCCGTTGTTAATTCAGAGATTTTCATCGCTTTGTCAGAACCGTCTACATTCAAAATCTTCTCAATGAGTAATGGTAACTTTGTTGGGACATGCAATCTGAGTGCTGGTGCTCGAGGTATGGCAGTATCGGGAAATTATGCATATATCACAAATTGGAATGGCATCGATGTGGTAAACGCATCCAATTATCTTTCCCCACAGTTAATTGGATCACTTTCACTCGGTTGCTATGGGCCGATTGCGATTTCCGGTAATTATATGTATGTCGTAGGACGAGATTCATGTTTATGGGTCGCTTCAATTGCAACTCCGTCTGATCCTCAAATTGAAGGTTTTTGCCAACTTCCAGTTTTACCAAATTATTCTACGAAATTGAAAATAGTCGGTAATTATTTGTATTTGGCAGATGGTCCTCGTGGCGGAATCCGCATCCTAAATATCACTGCGTTTAATCATCCTTATGAAATAGGATTCTACAATACTCCCGGTTCATGCTTGGATCTTGATGTAGTAAATGATACAATTTATGTAGCTGATAACACCAACTTCGGCATCTACGATTGTTCTCAAGCACTTGGTGTTGTTGACCGCGCGAGTTCTTCGGTTCCAGAAAATTTTTCATTGAAGCAAAATTATCCCAACCCTTTCAATTCATCTACCACCATCGAATACACGATTCCGAAAACCGGGAAAGTCGAAATGAAACTATACGACATCACCGGTCGTATGGTCGGTACACTCGTCAATTTCAATCAAAATCCCGGTACGTATCGTGTAAAACTCGATGGAACGAAACTCTCGTCAGGCATTTACTTCTGTAGATTGAATTCAGGTGGAATGACTCAAACCACCAAACTTACTCTGCTTAAGTAGAAATAAACAGGCGGGCACGGTGACCCGCCCCTACTTGAATAGCTATATGGGCGGACGCCGGGGCCCGCCCCTACTGTTTAGTTTACGGTTTGTAGATAGTGTGAAAAACCATCTATCTTTGAGGTAAGCAAGTCAAGATGGACA
>CAZPUW010000120.1:0-7977 GCA_964589795.1 uncultured bacterium | reverse complement strand
AGACACCATGTCTAAAGCAAAATTTGAACGTAACAAGCCCCACGTGAACATCGGTACGATTGGTCACGTTGATCACGGCAAGACGACTTTAACGGCAGCGATTACGCTTTGCTTGTCGAAGCAGGGTCTTGCGACTTACCGTTCGTTCGATTCGATCGACAACGCACCGGAAGAACGTGCGCGTGGTATCACGATTGCAACTGCCCACGTGGAATATGAAACCGCGAATCGCCACTACGCCCACGTCGACTGTCCGGGTCACGCCGACTATGTAAAGAACATGGTCACCGGCGCCGCGCAGATGGATGGTGCGATTATTGTGGTAGCAGCCACCGACGGTCCGATGCCGCAAACCCGTGAACATATTTTGCTTGCCCGTCAGGTTGGCGTTCCTTACTTAATCGTCTTTATGAACAAGTGCGATGCCGTGGATGATCCTGAGATTCTCGACTTGGTCGAATTGGAAATGCGTGAACTGTTAACGATGTACCAATTCCCGGGTGATGATATTCCGGTAATCCGTGGTAGTGCCTTGAATGCATTGAACAACCATGAAGATCCGGTAGCGAACAAGTGCATCTTTGAATTGATGGCCGCTTGCGATAGCTATATTCCAATTCCGAAACGTGCCGTTGACCAACCATTCCTTAT
The DNA here is from genome assembly GCA_964589795.1 of uncultured bacterium. Lineage (GTDB taxonomy): Bacteria > Electryoneota > JAOADG01 > JAOADG01 > JAOADG01. The sequence goes on along the minus strand of CAZPUW010000120.1, from coordinate 7,326 downwards.
GCCAGTGGAAGACGTCTTCTCGATTACGGGTCGTGGCACAGTAGCAACTGGTCGTATCGAACGCGGTATTGTCAAAGTTGGTGATACCTTAGAATTAATCGGACTTGGCGCTCACAAGGATACGGTTTGTACCGGTGTCGAAATGTTCCGCAAACTGCTTGATCAAGGTGAAGCGGGCGACAACTGCGGTCTGTTACTTCGTGGTGTGGATAAGAACGAAATCGAACGTGGTATGGTTTTGGCGAAGCCGAAGAGCATCACTCCCCATACGAAGTTCGTTGGTGAAGTGTACGTTCTATCGAAAGAAGAAGGTGGTCGTCATACCCCATTCTTCAATGGTTACCGTCCGCAATTCTATTTCCGCACGACTGATGTTACCGGTGCAGTGAAGTTACCGGAAGGTATGGAGATGGTGTTACCGGGTGACAACGTGCGGGTGGAAGTGGAATTGATTACTCCAATAGCGATGGAAGAGAAACTGAAATTCGCAATTCGTGAAGGTGGCCGTACGGTCGGTGCCGGTGTCGTCACAAAGATTTTGGAATAAATAAGTAAGTAGCACAGAAATTCAATCTGTGCTACTTCTTAACATAGGCTAGTAGCTCAATTGGCTAGAGCACCGGTCTCCAAAACCGGGGGTTGGGGGTTCGAGTCCCTCCTGGCCTGCAGAAAGCCCATCGAGCTCTAATGTTTAGCAACGACGGGTTCAGAGGTCGAACGATGAAAGAACCGTTGAAAGAAACCATCAAGAACTACATCGCGGATGTCCGTCAAGAGATGGATAAAGTCTCATGGCCGACATGGACGGAAGTAAGATCCAGCACATGGATTGTTATCCTCATGTCAATCATCCTTGCTCTGTTTTGTTTCGGAATCGACCAGATTTTATCTCGAATCGTGAAATCGATTCTTTAGGAGATTGGATTGAACGAAAATCTGGACAGACGTTTCTACTCTCTTCATGTGTTTACAAAACACGAAGAGAAAGTGAAGCACTATCTCGAGACGGAAGCAAAACGTCTCGGAATCGATGGCGACTTGTTTCAGATATTGATTCCGTGCGAAGAAGTCGTAGAAATGAAAGCGGGAAAAAAGAAGGTCAAGAAACGCCTGCTTTATCCCGGTTACATTTTCGTCGAAATGGCGCTTACCCGACAGATGTTCAATTTGATTTCGGAAGCACCGACAACGATGGGGTTAATCGGTCAAGGTGGAGAACCGACACCGCTATCACCGGGCGACGTGGAACGCATTCATGGCCGGGTCGAAGAACGGCGTGGAAAAGCAGTTCTGGAGATTCCGTTTGAAATCGACGAACAAGTAAAAATTATTGACGGACCGTTTAAAGATTTCATCGGTACGGTAAAAGAAATTCATGCCGAGCGACATAAACTGAAGGTGATGGTTACAGTGTTTGGACGTCCGACTCCGGTTGAAGTCGACTTCTTGCAAGTGACGAACGAATTTTCAAACGAATAGGTAATGTATCGAAGGTGCATTGAACACCTTCTTCGAGAGAGAGAAGTACACAATGGCAAAGAAAATAACAGGATACGCAAGACTCCAATTAACGGGTGGTTCAGCAACTCCAGCACCACCGGTGGGAACCGCACTGGGTCCCAAAGGCGTAAACCTGATGGAATTCTGCAAGCAATTCAATGCCCGTACGCAGGATAAAGCCGGACAAGTCATTCCGGTAGTGATAACGATTTATGCCGATAAGACATTTACTTTCATCACGAAAGTTCCACCGGTCAGTTATCTGATTAAAAAAGCCGCCGGTATCGATAAAGGAAGTAAAATTCCGAATCGTGATAAAGTTGGTAAGTTGAAAAAAGATCAGGTAAAACAAATTGCCGAGCAGAAGATGCCCGATTTGAACTGCGAGTCCATTGAATCGGCAATGCGACTGGTCGAAGGAACGGCACGCTCGATGGGCGTAACCGTAGAATAATTAAAAAATGCGTGCGGGAGACGGCAGTCGATTACCGCGCGGGAGGTTACATGCGAAACAAACGATATCGTGCTGCGTTCGCCGCCGTAGAGCATGATAAAGAGTATGAGTTACTTGATGCGGTAAAATTGGTGAAGGCGAATGCCAAAGCCAAGTTTGATGAAACGGTAGAACTTGCGGTGAATTTGGGAGTTGATCCCCGAAAAGCCGACCAGATGGTGCGGGGAACAGTTATCCTTCCTCATGGTGTGGGAAAAACAGTTCGAGTTTTGGTATTGGCAAAAGGGCCGAAAGCCGATGAGGCAAAAGCCGCTGGTGCCGACCATGCCGGATTTGAAGAATACCTCGAGAAAATCAAAGGGGGTTGGGCAGATATCGACACGATTATCGCAACACCTGATGTAATGGGTGATGTCGGTAAGCTTGGTAAGATACTTGGCCCGCGTGGTTTGATGCCGAACCCGAAAACGGGTACGGTGACGATGGATGTTACGAAAGCCGTTACCGAAGCCAAAGCCGGTAAAGTGGAATTCCGCGTTGAGAAAGCGGGAATTCTTCACGTTGGTTGCGGTAAAGCAAGCTTTAGTGAAGATGCGCTGTATCAGAATATCGACGCTGTACTTAAAACGATTATCCGGTTGCGCCCCACTACGGCAAAAGGCAGTTATATCAAGAAAATTTCGCTCTCGTCCACGATGGGCCCCGGTGTTACCATAGCCCGTACCGCGGCGACTTTGGCATAAGAGTGGAGAAAGGAAATAATAATATGAATCGTCCCGATCCGCATCCAAATGCTGCAAAGCGGAAAACCGTTGAAGAACTACGTGAACGGTTTGGCAAAGCAAAGTCGATTGTTTTAGCGGACTATACCGGCTTAACAGTTGCCGATGCAAACGAATTTCGCAAATTGTGCCGTAAAGAAGGTATCGACGTTCTCGTCGCAAAGAATACACTGGCGAAATTGGCGCTAAAAGACCAGGAAAAAGCCGGCGCATTTAAACTGCTCAAGGGTCAAACCCTTTTCGCGGTCGCGAGTGGCGACCCGGCGGCACCGATTCGGGTGTTGTTAGCGTTCGCAAAGAAACATAACGATAAACCGTTACTTCGCGGATTACTGATGGATAATTCAGTATTCGATGCGAAGCAAGCGGAACAGATGAAGGATTTACCAAGCCGCGAACAACTCATCTCTCAAATCCTCGGTTTACTCGAGTCACCGATGAGCCAGTTGGTCGGCGTGTTGCAAGAAATCCTGCGAGGCGTACCGGCAGTCGTGGATGCAGTTGCGCAAAAGCAAGGTTAATCCAATAAAATAAGTTTAATCGCAAGTTGCGGATTCCAATAGGAAATCCGCTTCCGAAAAAGAGTATCACGAAAAGTTCGTGATGGTTGAAAGGAGCCAGAAGGTGGAAAAGGTCCAGCAAATCGTATCGCAAATCGAAACATTGACGGTACTTGAATTGGTCGAATTGAAAAAAGCACTTGAAGATAAATTCGGTGTAACGGCGGCAGCGCCGATGATGTCGATGGCGGCTATGCCCGGCGCAGCAGCAGCAGAAGCAGCCCCGGCAGCAGAAGAACAAACCGAATTCAACGTCGTGTTAGTAGCGGCGGGTGAGAAAAAAATCAATGTAATTAAGGAAGTCCGCGCAGTAACCGGACTTGGACTTAAAGAAGCGAAAGACCTCGTAGAAGGTGCACCAAATGCAGTCAAGACCGGTGTCTCAAAAGAAGAGGCATTGTCTATCAAGACTAAGTTAGAAGAAGCAGGCGCATCAGTCGAAATCAAGTAGTATCGGGGCGGAGACCGGCTGAGTGTATTCCATCTCGTAACTTGCATATTTGATACACGGGTCCGGAACCGGCACAGTCGGTTCCGGTCTCGCGTCTTGTAAGGTCTATCTGGAGCGGAGGCGTCTTGAACAAAAATCATTACGAACATCGCGTAACGTTTGCACGAATTCCAGAATTATTAGAGCTTCCCGACTTGTTGGAAGCCCAACTGAATAGTTTTGAAGAATTTTTGCAGGCTGATGTCACGCCCGCAAATCGCAAACAATTGGGATTGCAAAAAATATTTCTTTCGATCTTTCCGATTATGGACAACCGGGAAGAGTCGATTCTTGAATTTGTCGAATATTACATCGAACCGCCGAAATTCAGCATCGATGAGTGTAAAGAACGCGCAGCGACTTATTCATCGACGTTAAAAGTAAAATTACGGTTGTCGACCCGGGATGAATCGACGGACGGATACAGCGAAACGATTGAATCCGACGTTTATCTCGGTTCCATCCCATTGATGACACCGGCGGGCACGTTTATCATTAACGGCGCGGAACGCGTCGTAGTTAGCCAATTACATCGAAGTCCGGGCGTGAGTTTCAGTGAAACCCCGCACCCGAACGGCACCATCATTTATTCCGGTCGCATCATTCCCTTCCGCGGAAGCTGGATTGAATTTGCGACGGATATCAACGACTGTTTGTATGCGTATGTCGATAAGCGGAAAAAATTCCCGGTAACAACTCTGTTACGCGCTATCGGTTATCCTGAAAAAATCGACGCATACAAAATTTTCGATCTCGTGGAAGATTTGTATGTCGAGCGCGAACTTGAATACCGGAAAGCACACAAGCAAATCGCGGAACGGCATCTTGCCATCGACGTAGCTAACCCGACGACCGGTGAGCTGATTGCGCATGAGAACGATCCGTTGTCGTTGGAAATGCTCCACCTGTTCGAAGAAAAAGGGGTGAAGAAAATTCACCTGTTTAAGTCGGCACGTGATGCACGGCGTAACCTTGCCCTCGAAATTATTCAAAATACTTTTAAGAAGGATAAATCACACGACCGTAAGACGGCGTTGGAAGTGATTTACAAGGAATTGCGCGGCAGCGATCCGCAGGATGAAGCGAGTGCGGAGAAAAACCTGCACCGTTTCTTCTTCGACGAAAAACGATACGATTTGGGCAGTGTAGGACGTTACCGTTTAAACAAACAACTCGATTTAACGGTACCGCTTAAGACCACAGTATTAACACCGGACGATATGGTTAAGATTATCGGCAAGGTGTTGCAACTGCGATTAGGCCAAGAAAATACCGACGATATCGACCACCTTGGCAACCGCCGTGTCCGTACGGTCGGTGAACAATTATCGAATCAATTCGTCGTTGCCCTTTCGCGAATGGCCCGTACCGTAAAAGAACGCATGAATATCCGCGATACGGATAAATTGCAACCGCAGGACCTCGTTAATGTTCGTACAGTGAGTTCGGTGATTAACACGTTCTTCGGTACCAACCAATTATCGCAATTCATGGATCAAGTCAATCCGCTGACGGAGTTGACTCACAAGCGACGTCTTTCCGCACTCGGACCCGGTGGTTTGACGCGGGAGCGTGCAGGTTTTGAAGTCCGCGACGTTCACTACTCGCATTATGGACGACTTTGCCCGATTGAAACACCGGAAGGTCCGAATATCGGTTTAATTTCGTCACTCTGTACTTTTGCGCGAATCAACGAACTCGGATTTATCGAAACACCGTACCGCAAAGTTGACGCGGGCCATGTAACGACCCACATCGATTATTTGAGCGCGGATGAAGAAGACCGGTACATGATTGCGCAAGCAAACACACCGATGGATAAAAAGGGCATGATAACCGCTGAGCGGGTTCAAGCCCGATTCCGCGGTGACTTCCCGGTAGTAAAACCATCGGAAGTTCATTATATGGACGTTGCGCCGCACCAAATGGTATCGATTGCGGCAGCACTGATTCCATTCCTTGAACACGACGACGCCAACCGCGCGTTGATGGGTTCGAACATGCAACGCCAAGCGGTACCATTGTTACAACCAGCGGTTCCGATTGTCGGTACCGGCTTGGAAGAACGAGCTGCCCGCGACAGCCGCGCGCTTGTTTTGGCGGAGCAAGATGGTGTTGTCATCGACGTAGATGCGAATGGAATTACGCTGGAAACAACATACCAAACCCGCAAGGGAACGCAAACAAAGCATGTCAGTTATCACCTGAAAAAATTCCGGCGAACGAATCAAGACACTTGCATCAATCAACGGCCACGGGTAGAAACAGGCCAAATCGTGAAGAAAGGCGACGTCCTTGCTGACGGCCCTTCCACTGATTTCGGTGAATTAGCGCTCGGGCGTAACGTTCTTTGCGCATTCATGCCCTGGAACGGTTACAACTTTGAAGACTCTATCATCATCTCGGAGCGGATGCTTGCGGATGACGTCTTCACATCGATTCATATCGTAGAAAAAGAACTGACTGTTCGCGAAACAAAACGTGGACAGGAAGAATTGACTGCGGAAATTCCAAACGTATCGGAAGAGTCCACAAAGAATTTGGATGAGAATGGTATCATTCGCATCGGCGCTCAAGTATTGCCGAACGATATCATGATCGGTAAGGTCACACCAAAAGGTGAAATGGATTTGACGCCGGAAGACAAATTGCTTAAAGCAATTTTCGGCGACAAAGCCGGTGACGTAAAAGACGCGTCCCTTAAAGCGGAAGCGGGATTGTACGGAGTCATTATCGGCTCCGACCTATTCAGCCGCCGGAAAAAGGATGCCGCCGCAAAACGTGACGATAAACGCCGCGTAGATGATATCGACGAGAAGAAGAACCACGAACAATCCCTCCTGAAACGGGGAGCGGAAGAACGTTTATACGAAGCGCTTAACGGCAAAGTATTGAAGAGTGTGCGTGCGATTTCCGGTGAAATAAAAATTACCGCCGGAACCAAGTTTAGCCGCGAGATTTTGAATCAAATCAATATCGACGAACTCGACGTGGACTTGCCGTGGAGCGAGGACGAAGATTTACACGACATCGTTCAAAGCATCATCGGCGACTACCGGGACGATTTACTCAATCTTGAAGTCGATGCAAAGAATGAAATTCATCGCATCAAACTTGGCGACGAATTACCTACGGGTATTTTACAACTTGCCAAAGTTCGAATCGCCCAGCGCAGAAAAATCAGCGTTGGCGATAAGATGGCTGGACGGCACGGTAACAAAGGTGTCGTGGGTAAAATCGTTCCGGTCGAAGATATGCCGTTCCTCGATGACGGTACGCCCATCGATATTATTCTGAACCCGCTTGGCGTTCCCTCCCGTATGAACCTCGGTCAAATTTACGAGACCGCGTTAGGTTGGGTAGGCATGAAAACCAAGACCCAGTATAAGACTCCGGTTTTTGATGGTGCGACGATTGAACAAGTTGAGGATTTGTTGGAGAAAACATTCGGTCAACGGACATCGAAAGTACAATTACGCGATGGTCGTACCGGTGACTTCTTCGACCAGAAAACGATGGTCGGCGTCATTTACATGATGA
>CAZPUW010000119.1:0-8024 GCA_964589795.1 uncultured bacterium | reverse complement strand
GTGGTAAAACCGAATCTCGTTCATTTCGCTTATTTGGATGGCAAACCAGTTGGGTTCTCACTTGCATTGCCCGACTACTATCAGGCATTCCGCAATATCCGTGATGGTAAATTACTCCCATTCGGCATTGTAAAATTCCTATGGAATTTGTACGGTGCGAAAAAAATCAATCAAGTCCGGTTATGGGCGATGGGCGTGATACCGGAATTTCGTAACCGTGGTGTTGACGTTGTCATGTACAACGAGATAACGAAAGAAGTCCAACGAATCGGTTTTCGCGGTGGTGAGTTGTCGTGGATATTGGAAGACAACACGATGATGAATCAAGTTTTGGTCAACATGGGAGCGACCTTGTACCGCCGTTACCGGATGTACAAAAAGGATTTAGTGTGATTGTCGCAGTCACCGGCGGAACCGGTTTCATCGGTTCCCATTTGGTAGAAGCACTCTCCGCCCGTGGCGATATCATTCGTTTGTTGTCGCGTGGTGTAACCAAAAGTTCAGTACCAAAAGTGACGAATTTTTCCGTCGATTATAACCAACCGGAAACATTCCAAGCGGCATTAACTGGTTGCAACACGATATTCCATCTCGCGGCAGCCCTTCGCGCACCACGACAATCCGACATCATCGAACAAAACCGCAACAGTGCGAAAACGCTTATATCCGCTACTCGGCAATTCGCACCATCAGCTAAAATAATCGTATGTTCGTCACAAGCGGCGGCGGGCCCCTCACTATCGGGGAATGTTCTTTCTGACTCGGATACCGCTCAACCGATTAGTATTTATGGTAAATCGAAACGGGCGGCGGAAGAAGAATTTGAGAAATGCGGCGATTTGAATTGGACGATATTGCGCCCTCCGGCGGTATTCGGGCCGCGCGAACGCGACATCTTTATGTTCTTCAAAGCGCTCGCAAAAGGGTGGTCGTCGCAAATCGGAACGATACAACGACAATTCAGTTGGATATACGTCAAAGATTTTGTCGAAGCGTTACTTATTGCCGGCAGTTCGGAAAATTTAACCCGGCAAATCCACTTGGTTAAGTCGGGTGACACCAATTGGAATGAGTTTCGTTCAACTTCTTCGCTTGTGTTGGGAACGAAATTTCATTTACTGACCTTACCTCGTTGGTTACTCAATATGGTTGCGACAAGCGGCGAAGCGTGGTCTCGTGTTTCAGGAAAACCAGTGTTGTTAAATCGCGATAAAATTTCCGAATTGTCTTATCCAGACTGGCGCTGTGACGATTCTATTTTTCGGAAATTATTCGGTTACCAACCACGGTATGATTTAACAAAAGCAGTCACCGAAACCATCGAATGGTATCGTGCGGAGAAGTGGCTATGAACCCGCATTGCGACCTTTGTCGTCTCCATGTTCATCGTGAACTCAAATCGACGCTTCACCATGAAGATGAACGCTACATTGTGGTCGATTGCATTATTTGTCACACACCGATGGTGGTTAAAAAAGCCCATGAAGCAAATTTTACCTTTGAAGAAAAAAGTGAAGTAGGAAAATTGTTGATACAACTATTCGGTACCAGCGGAGTTATCGACTGGGAGCAACGCAAGATACCCGATCACGCCCATTGCCACCTCCGACCCTACGCTTTCCCAAATTCATCCGCGGAACCGTTAATCCGTTATGCCTGACCGCATTTCAAAATTTCTAAGCGACATCGAACAACACCATTCGCTGTCGAAGATACTCATCTCCCACAGCGAAATGCCCGCATCGGAAGCGCGTTTCGACGATAGCTACAGTTTATTCCCGCCACTCCAAACCGCGCTCAAATCGCAGGGCATCCAGCACCTGTACGCGCACCAGACTGAAGCGCTGAATGCCGCTAAGTCGGGAAAAAATGTCGTTGTTTCAACACCAGCTGCTTCTGGGAAGTCCATTACTTATTTCATTCCGGCACTTGAATCGGCGATGGTCAAAAAAGGACGGACGCTATTCCTATATCCATTGAAGGCGCTCGAAAACGACCAGTTGAAAAAATGGAATGAACTAACCGAAGCGATGACAACAATGGAACCGCCGCGAGCGGTGATTTACGATGGCGATACTCCCGATGCTTTGCGCCGCACGATTCGCCGTAACCCGCCACAGGCGCTGTTTACCACCCCCGATATGCTTCATCTCGGTATCCTTCCGTTTCATGGGTTGTGGCGGACATTTTTTGAATCTCTTTCCTATGTTGTACTCGATGAATTTCACACCTATAGAGGAATTTTCGGTACTCATATGGCTTTTGTGTTACGAAGACTATCACGAATTTGTCAACTTTATGGAGTGAAACCGACTTTTCTTGCTACGAGCGCCACGATAGCGAATCCCGGTGAGTTAGGGTGTAAACTGTTCGGTGGGGAAACGGTCGCCATTACCGAATCGACGGCACCAAGAAGTAAGCGGCATGTATTATTATTCAATCCTGATGAAACGAGTGCATTCACCGAAACTGCGCGATTGCTGACGTTGGCAGTATCCAATGGTTTGAGGACGATTGTCTTTACCCGGTCGCGGCAGGAAACCGAACGGATGTATCTCGCTATCGCAGAAAAAGATTCAAAGCTTGCAAAAAAGATTTCTTCTTACCGCGCTGGCTTTCTTCCCGAAGAACGTCGTGACATCGAGTCAAGATTAGCGAGCGGTGATTTGTTAGGAGTTATATTGACTTCCGCATTGGAATTGGGCATCGACATCGGTGGTCTCGATGTCTGTATACTGTCCGGTTTTCCCGGTTTGATTTCCTCGACGTGGCAGCGGTGGGGGAGAGTGGGTCGTGGTGACGATCCCGCAGCAGTGGTGCTCGTCGCATCTTCGAATGCACTCGATCAATATCTATTGCGCCACCCGCAAGATTTTCTTGTTCGTCCATCTGAAACGGCGAATATAAGTGAATCGAATGAATTTATTTTAGATGCACATCTTTTGTGCGCGGCACAAGAGCTACCGCTCAAGAACGATGAACCTTGGTTATCGCAACCGGTTGTGAAAGCACGGATGAATGAAAAAATCGCGACCGGTGAATTGCTTGAGTCGGCGGAAGGGGGACAGTGGTTCTCACGCAACACCCAAGCCCACCGCAATGTCGATCTTCGTTCTACTGGTTCCACTTTTGCGATTATCGAGACCGGCACCAACCGGCGTATCGGCGAACTATCGGGGGAGACGGCGTTTCGTGAATGCCATCCACAAGCAGTCTATTTACATGCCGGTCGAATTTACGTTGTCGACAAATTAGAAACCGCTACCAATACTGTGTATGTGACCGAACCGAATCCATCGCCCGGCTATTATACCATGCCGCGCAGTGAGAAAGAGACGGAAATCCTCTCGGTATTGGAAGAGCGAAATTGTGGCCCGGACAAAATCAAATTCGGTCGGCTTCGCGTGCACGAAAAGGTAACGGGTTATGAGCGCCGTCACCGCGATTCGCGTACGTTGGAAGGTGTCTTCACACTCGATTTACCGGAAACGGTATATGAGACGACCGGATGTTGGATAGAGATGCCAACCGATTTAATCGAAGAGTGGCGTCTGCAAAATTACCATTTCCCCGGTGCCCGCCACGCCACCGAACATGCCCTGCTCGCGATGCTTCCATTGCTGGCACTATGCGACCGCAACGATGTCGGTGGCATTACAATGGATATGCACGTCCAAACCCGGTGCCCTACAATATTCTTATACGATGGGTATATGGGCGGTGCCGGGCTCACGCAATCGGGTTTCCATATTCTTGATTTGTGGCTCCAAAAAACCGTTCAGTTGGTGGAAGAGTGTCCCTGTCAGGAAATAGACGGTTGTCCAAGTTGTGTACAATCCCCGAAATGCGGAAGCGGAAACCGACCGCTGGATAAATTAGGTGCACTGGCTCTGTTGAAGCGTTGGTTGTCCCCGGCATCGGTTTCTACCGAGCCCAATTTGTTCACACCACAACCAGTCGCCGTAAAGGTTGTGGAACCGATGGAAGCCCCGCGCGTTCTGAGATTGGAGGATACCGCCACCGTCTATTTCGACGTCGAGACCTTGCGTAGCGCAGACGAAGTCGGCGGGTGGGGTAATATCCGCTTGATGGGGCTTGCACTTGCGGTGATATACGACGAACGGACACAACAATACACGACATACCGCGAACCGGAAATCGACAAACTGATCGCTCATCTTGACGGTGCGAAGCTAATTGTCGGCTACAATACAATCCGGTTCGATTACGAGGTATTGCGCGGTTATATCCCACGAACCTTCAACGAGTGGCACAGTTTCGATATGTTGCCGGAAATACAGCACCGGTATGGCGGGAAACGGTTACCACTTTCGGCGTTGGCAAAAGCGACTTTGAATGACGATAAAAGTGCCGACGGTCTCCAAAGCTTACTTTGGGTAAAACAAGGGAAATGGGAGTTAATCGAAGAATACTGCCGTCACGACGTAAAATTGACCCGGGATTTATTCAAATTTGGTATCCAAAACGGGTATGTGATGTCCGATGATAGGAAGGGTAACCGGTTACGAATACAAGTAGATTGGAAATTACCGTCCATTTATCGTGCATAATCAAAAGGAATTGGCTTTATTACTCTAAAGCGCAGTAATTATCCATTTTTGTCCTTTTTCTTCAATCTTTGTACATTTTATGCTGACCCATAAACGAGGTGTAATGTTTCGGTTCATCGTTTTAATACTTCTTTCCTTCACGGTATTGGTTTTGATTTCGTGTTCGGACTTTTCCGGTCAAATCGGTAAAAGTGAAATCGTATCGCCGCAAAACGGTTTTTTTGTCGATACAGTTCTCTCTGCGGTCAAGGACAGCAGTTATCGCCGGCCAGAAAATAACATGAGTTACGGTTACCTGTACTTTGGTTATTACCATGGAATGGAAGGGAGCACATTTCTTCGCTTCGATTCGTTCGGTTCGCTCGATTCACTTTGGATGGACTCTGTCCAAGTCGATTCAACCACATGGCGTTTGCGATACGATTCCGTGCGTGTAGAATCCGCGACATTAGTGCTTCACGGGCTTCGTGAATCGTACGGATTGCTTGCCGACCACACCCCCGCGCCAATCCAACTGAATTTCTTTACCGTGGATACATTGGTGTCTCAATCGACGGCATCGTTTGATATCATGAATCGCCATCAACTGCCTTTGAACGTAACAGTTACGCTTCCGATGGATACTACCAATGTCGATTCAGTGGTTATTCCATTGCCGTTTTCGCTGATTCCGCTTATTCAGAGCTGGGTGACAATCCGTACCAATCTCAATTTGGTCGACACCAATATGGGAATTTGGCTCAGGCCGGATACTCTTACTGCACAAGGATTACGGGCGTTCAATGCGGCGGAAAATCTCGATACCTTGCGACCGGAATTGCGAATAACATACAGTAAAATGTTGAACGGTATCCCGATTGGCGCAGTCCCCGACACCGTAAATTCACAACCCTATGACGATATATCATTTATCCATGTCGATTCCACGCGGGCAGCCGGACTCAATGGTTTGCAGCTTGGTTCGGGTGATGATGTGCGGGCAGTTATCTGGTTCGATATCGGAAGTTTGATTCGGAAACAAGTAAACGTCCACCATGCGACTTTGGTACTGACTCGTTCCGACACAACCACCGATTTTGGTTCGTTTGTTGCCCTCGAATCTGCTACGTCCTACAACGATTCAACGCAATGGAGTTCGGAACCGTCGTATTGGTCGAACTTACCAAGAGTTTTTCCACTGGATGGAAATACCGTACGAATCGATGTCAGCGATATTGTCTCGCATTGGGTATCTATCCAAAAACAAACAGGTGTAATATTATTATATGATTCGTGGGAATCGAATATTGTCTCGCGGACCCATTTTGGTTCAGTCTATGCTGGAAATCCGGCACATATCGAAATCACGCTAAGCCAACTGCAGCGGGGGAGATAAGCATGATTCGATTTTGGGTTTCGACTCTATTCATTCTTCTCATCACGGTGGTTGCTTCGGCATCGGTTTTTTCCGGACAGGGTATCGGAATACCGCTAATGAATGCGATGGGTGCCGCTCCGGGCCGCGCCGGTTTGGGGCTTGCCGCGTATGACTCGACCGGTATCAATGTCGATCAACCGGCGAGTGCCGCCGAATTTAAAGATGTCCATGTGTCTTTTACCGGCATCACACAGAACCGTACTTTAAGCGATCACTATGGCAATACCGAGAGTCAGGGTGAATTCCAATTCGGTGGATTTGCGATCTCATTTCCATTGTACAACCATTGGCGTTCGGGTTTGGTAGTTGAACCGTACGCATTAACAAATTTCAAAACCGTTTCAGCCGAAACGCTCGAAGCGAATCCCTATACGCTAAAACTGAATGGTAGCGGTGGTTTGACCCGCTATGGTGTCGTTACTTCGGTCGAGACAGGACAGTGGCGATTCGGTTTGGAAGTGGGTGCCCTTGGTGGTTCCATCAACAACGGATGGCAAGCTTATTTTACCGGCGACAGCGGCTATTACGATGGTTGGTTTACTGTGAACCGTCAAATGCTTGGAGTGTATGCACGGCCCGGTATCATCCTCGATTTGGATAGCAACCGGTATTCATTGTCCGCACAGACCCCCAGCCGCCTGACAGTGCGTGAAGAAACAAGATTTGCTTTGTCGGATAGGGTCGATGGTCTAAATACGAGATTCGAGACACCGTGGACAGTACAAGGCGGATACGCACACCAGTTCAATTATTGGCAAGCAGGAGTCGATTTTAAATGGTCGCAATGGAGCGCTGTACACTCGAGTTATTTCCGGCAACAACCGGTCGATGAAATCGGCGGTGGTGTGTGGTTGGAGCATCCCGGTAAAAACGGATTGGCGATGCCGTACTGGACCAAGATGAGCTGGCGGGGAGGGCTTCAGTACCGCGTTTTACCTACTTTGACGACAAATGGCGCACAGGTGAAGGAGATGACCACCGCAGTGGGAATTACACTTCCGACGACTCAAGCAAACGATTTTCTTTATCTTTCAGCAGGGTACACGGTACGTGGTGACAAGAGTTTGAATCTGGTGCAGGAAAACGTTTTCTGGACTGCGATATCCGTTTCACTATCGGAAAAGTGGTTCCAACGTCAAGAGCAGACAAGGCGGAGAAAATAAGATGCCGTTAACGATAATTATCGGTTCCGACCACGCCGGACGGGAATTGCGAGCACAGCTTCACGAATACCTGCAGAAGCACGGCAACATTGTCGTCGATTCATTCTCCGTCGATGATGCTGTATCCACTGACTATCCCGACATCGCACACGCCGTCGCTACTACGGTAATTTCCGATTCGAATGCAATCGGTATTTTGATTTGCGGTACGGGAATCGGAATGTCTATCTCCGCAAACCGCCACCGCGGAATCCGCGCCGCGCTTTGCACAACGGAACTTCACGCGAAATTGGCACGTCAGCATAACCATGCTAATATTTTATGCCTCGGTGCGCGGATGACCGGCATCGAATTGGCAATCGCAATTACCGACGCATTTGTAACGACGCCGCTGTCGCACGAAGAACGGCATGAGCGTCGGGTAGAAAAGATTGAGTACAACCGCTCCCGGGAGTAAATATGTGGGCAAATTTGAATGAACGCGATCCGGAAATTTTCGAAGCAATCACACAGGAACGCCGCCGTCAGGAAACACGGCTTGAATTAATCGCATCGGAAAATTTTGTCAGCCGCGCCGTACTACAGGCAGTCGGCTCAGTCATGACGAATAAATATGCCGAAGGGTATCCCGGAAAACGGTACTACGGCGGATGTGAATTTGTCGATGTCGCGGAAAATCTTGCTGGCCGGATCGTCGCTGCTTGCCGTCGCCATCGGCATGGCGCAGCCCCGGATGGCCTCGGCTGCGGCCGCGGCATGCGGCAGCCTGATCTCGACAAGCGTGGGGGCCTGTAGCTGGACGACCGGGGATCTGTCCATCACCAACAGCGGCGCCATCAGCGGCGGCAATGCCGGGATCACGGTCAATTCCAG
>CAZPUW010000118.1:0-8031 GCA_964589795.1 uncultured bacterium | reverse complement strand
AATTCGGAACCAATGACCGTATCCTTTTTTATGGCGAAACTTCTGCTGGTTGGACACCGAATTATTATGATCACCACTGGTTGTCACCTTACACCAGAAACACCACATTCTTTCTCGACCTAAATCTTGGTGGCACTCCCGGTAGACGTATGACGCAATTGGCAAATGATCCCAATGTAGGATTATTACCGAGAGCCGTTGGCCGGACGTTTATCGAGAATGAACTTAGTATTTATGCAAACTCATCGTTTGTCGGATCCGGTATCCAATGGGTCGGACAGCTATTCAGCGGCAATACCGAGCAAACTTATACTCTTCCCTTAACCGGAGCAGTGAATGGCGGTTCAATTGATTTATATACCCGCTGGGTTACTGTGGATGGAAGAATTAACGCTCCGATTAATTTCATTTTAAACGGTACACCGCTTGATACGTCCTTCGACTATTCTCTCATTCACGTCACAGCTAATTCTTCTTTAGTCCATGAAGGAAACAATCAATTTACAATCCATAAAACAAGCGATATCAGCTATTACCTTGACTGGATTGAAGCTCTGTATCCCCGCGACTGGAATATGAGGAACGGAAAACTGACGGCGGAAGCAGCGATAGCATCGAGTTACCGGGTTAATCTCGTCGATGGAGTCAACCCGTATATTTTCGAGGTTTCAGATCGAAATAATATAAGGTATCGAAGAGGAACGAGTTTTTCCGATTCCGGTTCTACCACGACATACCGTCGGTATTTAGCAGCCGAAGAGAATGTGCTGACCCACACCGTCTCCATTACTCCAGTAACGCTCGGTGGCGACGAATATACTGATTTGCGCGATCCATCGCTCCAGTCGGATTACCTGATTATATATGATGACAAATACCATTCGCAGGCACTCCGCCTCAAAACACAACGGGAATCTTACAACCACGTTTCAGTCAAAATGATTCGCATTCGCGACATTTATGATCAATTTTCCGGCGGTAACCTTGACCCAACCTCAATTCGGAATTTCCTTCGTTATACTTTGCAGTCCTGGCAACGCCCAGCGCCGAAATATGTGATGTTGTTCGGCGATGGTGATTATGATTATCGTGGTTTGATTCAACCGAATACCGAACGACCAATCCCTCCGCATGAAAGCGGAGGAACTTGCAACGACGATTTTTATGTGCAATTATCCGCATCCAATACGTCGACTTTTGATATGGTTTGCGCCCGGTTACCATTACAGTCGCCGGCTTTGATGGATGTTTGGCTCGATAAATTGATCGACTATGAGACACATCCGGTCGTTGGATCGTGGCGGAACAAAATTGTACTCTGTGCCGACGATGAATACCATGAGGGCGGTGAGTTTGCATCGTGGGAAGAGACGCATACGATTAAATCCGAAGACCTTGACCACAATAAAATTCCACCCACTTATGAGCGGGTAAAAATATATTTGATTGAATATCAAGGCAGTTATGATCCAACTCAATCATCGATTGTAAAACCTGATGCAAATATCGCACTGATGACTGAATTACAACGCGGTGCACTTATGGTGAATTGGATTGGCCATGGGAATCCCCGGATTTGGGCGCATGAGCAGCTACTCCGCGAAAGCCGCGATTTGGATCATATCAACACTGGAATGAAAATACCAATTTGGATTGCTTTTACCTGCGATTGGGGTTACTGGGATGACCCGGCTATTCAAAGTATGCCGGAAGCGTTGCTTGGATTACCGGAAAATGGCGCCATTGCGGCTGTTGCCGCCACCCGTTTGACGGGAGCCGATCCGAACGAAGAACTTGCCGACCAATATTTTCTTGCACAGTTGGATACTACCAGACATCCTGCAATGAGCGTCGCTGAAGCGCTTTCCTATGGAAAAGCGCTCACCGGTATTCATAACACTAATTCCAATTATTACCACGCGATGTGCGACCCGCTTTTCACATTAGCATTACCTCAAATAGGAGTGACCATCGATTCTATTCGCCCCGAGCCATTGGTGCCCCTTAGTCGCGCGAACACATACGGAAGAATTCACGCTCCTCGCACCAACCTTGACGGGACTGTCACCGCGGAAGTGCGAGGTTCTCCGGTCACGCGGGTTCATTACTGGGATAATGACCCGACTCAGCCATATTATTACACGAAACCCGGTTTATTGTTGTTTCGGGGTTTATCATCCATTCATGATACCAGCTATTCCGCACCGATGATGCTTCCCATCGACGCAACTTACGGCGATTCAAACGGTTCAATACAGGCGTTTGCAGAAGGGTCGTGGGGTATAAGTGTTGGATTGATGAAAAATGTCAGAATAGCTTACCAACCGAACACGGTAATCGACACGATACCGCCCACGATTAAGTTGTACATGAACTCCCGTGGTTTCCGGGATGGTGATATTGTAAACGATTCGCCGACCTTAATAGCGGATGTTGCCGATTCCAGCGGTGTGAATTTGACTGGTGAAGTAGGACACCGTATCATAGCGACGATTGACGGCCACGATTACGATTTTACCGAGCAGTTTTCATATTTAAATGACGACGTAACACATGGTGTTTTACAAACTCCGGTAGGTTATCTTGACCCAGGCAAACATCATTTACGGCTAATTGTGTTCGATGGTGCAAATAACCCCGGTACTGCGGAAGCTGACTTTCAGGTCGCATCTGCAACTTCTGAGGCGGCCCTGCGTAATCTGTTAAACTATCCCAATCCTATCAAAGGGAACACACAGTTTACATTTGAGTGTACGATACCCGGTACGGGTACGGTCGATATATACACAGTACATGGCACAAAGATTAAATCGGTTGGTCCATTTGCGGTAAGTGTCGGTTACAACTACAACCCGGACGCCAATTGGGATGCGCGCGATAAAGACGGGGTAGATGTTGCAAATGGTGTTTATTTATGGCGGCTAAAAGTAAGAGCGGACAACGGTACTTCCGTCGAAACTACAGGCCGGGCGGCAGTATTACGATAACGTAATCAATACGGAGGATGGAATGAAACGACTATTGGGAGCGGCGATGGCGGGAATGGTTTTACTTCTTGCTTACTCGCAAGCGAATGCGGCGGTATCGGATGCCGCAGCGCTGTTCCTGAGAATTTCACCGGGCGCGCGATACGGCGGAATGGGTGAAACGGGAGTGGCATTAGCGGATGACGCGAGTGCGACTTGGTGGAATCCGGCTGGTCTCGGTTTTCAAAATCAACGTCAGATAACGATGATGCATGCAAATTGGTTACCGCAATTCCACTTACCTGACCTGTATTACGATTTCATATCGTATGTCCATACTGTGCCGGAAATGGGAACCTTTGGTGGTCACCTGATTTTCCTGAATCTCGGAAGTTCCGTTCGAACGGATGAAACAGGACAGGAACAAGGAACGTTTTCGACTTATGAAGGTGCAGTTGGAGCCTCGTACGGAACGCAACTGAACCAGACCACAGCGTTAGGAATTAGCGCGCGTTTCATCTATTCACACTTGTCTGACCGTGGTGCCGGTCAGGAACGTGGTTCGGGTATTGCTACTGGTGTCGGTGTCGATTTAGGCGTTATGCATAAATTCAAAATTATCAAAGGCCTTCAGTTCGGCGCGAACGTTTCGAACATGGGACCGAAAATTTCCTATATCGACGTTGCCCAAGCCGACCCTATCCCGACCAACTTGAAAATCGGTTTAGCTTACAATCTTGTCGAATCGGAATTCAACAAATTAACGTTTGTCGGTGATGTCGATAAAGAGCTGGTACGTAAGTACGACGATGGTACTTCCGACCCGTTCTATGTCGCACTTGTGACGAGTTGGTTTCACGAGCCGTTGGTACAGGAAATGATTTACCACGTTGGTGGAGAATATTGGTACACCAATTTGGTCGGATTGCGTGCTGGTTACTGGTGTGACCAACAGGGTGAGGTCAAACCGTTGACATTTGGTGCGTCCCTTCAATATTCAGTTTATCGTTTCGACTTTAGTTACGTTTCGGCGGGAGAAGGGCATCCATTAACCGACACTATGCGTTTTTCGTTATCGATTGGATTATAAAGAATTGTCTGTAATAAGAAGCACTAACGAATTCCATCAAAATGGACAACACCATGTCGATTGACACTATTCAAAAAATGCGATTGACGTGGATTTTGGCTGTGTTTTTTTGCACCGGGTTTGCACTCGCTACGCCTCGCCCTTACCGGTTTCATAAAGTTCATGATTCTGGAATACCGCGTTCGGTGCAATCATCGCGTGATACGATGCGGGTGTTGGTAATCAGAGTTGATTTTCCCCGCGACACGCTTGCGACAACAACGGGAGATGGTGGATTCGATTTCGGAAACCGTGAGGGAAGAATAATCGATCCACCCCCGCATGATAGTGTTTACTTCCAACGTCAATTCCAATTTGTCAACAACTATTTCCATCAAGTTTCAAAAGGAAAAGTAACCCTGCTTGCCGATGTTTATCCTATTGGAAACCGCAACGCTTACCGGATGCCGGAACCGATGTGGCATTACCATCCGAGTTCTACTGACAATGAAGGAACCAATGATTCAATAACTCATCTTTGGAAGACAGCGTGGGATTCCGCTGCCAACGATTATTCCATCGCATTTTATAACGGTGATCATGTCAATCCGATTTCAAACTATGATTTATTTGTCGTGGTACATGCCGGTGGTGGAAATGAATACGATTTGGGCTTTAACTACACTCCATTCAATATCCCATCTGGATATATAACCCGTAGCGATTACGCAAAATACCTGAACATTTCCGATTCACGCGGCTTACCGTTGCGCGATAGTACGGTTTGGATACCGGAAGGAGCGTTACTTCCCGAACTATCGTCGCAAAAAATCGGTGACGAATGGGTCGACATCGGAAACGGAGGATTGTATTGTTTACTTATCGGTCGTGCGTTAGGACTACCGTTCCTTTATGACGTCGATGACGGCACTTCCCGCGTTGGACGTTGGAGTTTAATGGATCGTGGGTTCGGCACATTCTTCGGAATTCTTCCCGGGTACCCGGACGCTTACACAAGAGTAAGGATGGGATGGACGCAACCGGTTTCTGCGCCGCCTGCCGGTGATGTACAATTGCGGATACCCCAAGCGGATACCATTGCGCTACCTGAGGTGATGAGGTTTGAAGGTGCCGGGGATGAGTATTATCTGATGGAGGCGCGTAACCGTGATGTCGATTCACTCGACTATGCGTATGTATATGATGCCGCCGGTCATCGCGCGAAGCTTACCAATACGTATGGTATTGAACTCGACCCATCCGTGCCACTTGATTCGTTCGGGGTTATTGTACGTGCCGACAATTTCGAATTTGACACCCCCGGCAGTGGTGTATTGATTTGGCGAGTTAATGCTGTCGAAGAGTTACGACGCGAATCACTCGGTCTACCACTGAATACAGGTAACCCTCCTTATGTACTCAAATTAATCGAAGGAGACGGCTCTGAGGATATCGGTCAAAATTATGGGATGTTTTCACCCGGTAGCGGTACTGAAACCGGATCTCCTTTCGACGCTTATTTCAGAAATAATACCGAATGGTCGAATGCCAATAATGGCGATGCCGTCGTTCGGTTCGACCGCAATGTAAACCCACCTTCGATTTTAAGTAATGGAGCACCAGCGTCGTTTTCGCTTAGTCATTTTTCGCAACCCGGTAGGGTAATGACATTTTCTGTTTTTCGTGCACCACAAATATCCGGTGAAGTTCATTTGCGAATCCCGGCTTCGCCGACGCCAATGGTAGCAATACCTTTTGACGCTAATAGAGATGGACAAGACGAATTTTGGATAGCGGATAGCAACCTGTTATATGCATATTCTGCTAACGGTGTAAGCATGGGCACTTTACCAGTATCGTATGTTCGTCGCGACTCAGTTACGGGAAGCACTGTAGATTCCATTATGACTTATGTGGTTGCACGATTTTCCGCACCACCGGTACTGCGGATGTGTGCCGGGCAAAGTAGTGGTTCGTCGTACTTACTGCTCTATAGTGGATTCTCAGCGGGAGCAAGCAATCAGTTGGAATCGTACTTGGTTGTTCCAATTGACACAACTTTTACTCTCTCGTTGCTGGGAAGCGTTACGTTGAACAGTAGAGTAAATGCGATGGCGTATGATTCTCTCAACCGGAAATGGATAATAGGATTTGACACAGATTCTTTATGGAGAGTAAACATAAATCTTACCGGTAGCTCTCCGCCAAATGCAACGATCGGATTTCATACTACTTCGTTTGATACGGCGGGTAATCCAATCGAATTTGCCAAGCCAACAGATCTGACGGGACAGCCACACTTAACCGGTCTGTCAGTTGTAACACCATACGCCGCAGTAAATAACCGTCTTTATAGTCATAGTACCAGCGGGTGGAACCAACTTGGAATCGATACTCACAGCGATACAATTCAGTCACTTGCATGGACAACTGAGAATCTATTTGTCCTTACGAAATCGCAGTGGTGGTTGTGGGGCGGTACGACTTTGCGAACGGATTTTCCCCGTCGTGTAACTTCAGTTTCCACTCCTACAATGGCAGTTGCCGGACTTACCGCAGCAAATGACCCGATTATATGGTATGGTACGGAAACCGGTGAAATTTGGAACCTCATGCGCACTGGTTCCGATACCCATTATCCGATAGCAGTCGGAATTCAACCAGTGGATGGACTTGCGTTACTCAGTTCGCACTTAACCGGAACGGACTCGATACATCTTGGTGCGGTTTCAAGAGATGGCGGGGTTTATTTGACAACACTTCCATTGACTGGAATCACTGGTACAACGTGGGCTTGTGCGACCGGAACCGCTTCAGGAATTCCCCGCTACACGCCGGAAAAAGAGTGGTCGAATTCGGTTAATCAAGGGTTGGCTTTCGCTTTTGTGTGGCCGAATCCTATCCGTAATGGGCAAGCATTCATACGTATCGGAGCAAATCCGGCAGGAATGAATGGCGCGAAAGCTGAAGTATATGATATGCGCGGTGACCGTATCGCTACTTTAAAAAACCCGTATCCGGTCGAAGGTGGCGGGTATGAGTGGAAATGGGATGCCAGCGGTTGTTCACGGGGATTATATGTCATTCGTGTCAACGTACAGGGTTCGGCGGTTAAGTTGATTAAAGCGGCGGTGATACGATGAACCTACCCCGCTGCATCTATACTTTATGTTTCCTGCTTGTCGTGATGACTACTGTTCACGCCCAAGTGACCGATTTCAACCATGCCGACCTGAAATGGTACACGATTGAAGGGGTACACAATGTCGTGCATTATCACGAAGGGGCGGAACGTACCGCAAGAGTCATCCTAAAAATTTCCGACGAAGATTATCAACCGTTAGTCGATTTATATAAATATGAACCCGATACCAAAGTGCATTGGGTAATTTACGATACCGACGACTATGCGAATGGTGCGACTTATTTCCTGAACAACCGTATTGTCATTTGGGCACCAGCGCTGGATTTTGAATTTCGCGGTACACACAACTGGTTGCGCAATGTCGTGACCCATGAATATACACACATGATTCAATTAGGTGCCGCCCGGAAATGGACGCGCCAGATACCCGCGATTTATGGTCAGTATATCGACTATGAAAAGGAAACCCGACCGGATGTTCTGTACGGATTTCCGAATCGAATAGTCAGCTACCCGGTCACTAATACTGCCGTTCCCCATTGGTTCGCCGAAGGTACAGCGCAGTCGATGCGGCGCGGTATGAATTACGACTACCGCGATAGCCACCGTGAAATGCTTTTGCGGACGCGCGCGCTCGCCGGTGATTTATTAACACTTGATGAAATGGGTGTATTCGAGAAAACAAGTCTCGGCGGTGAGTTAGTTTATAACCAAGGATTTTCACTCATACAATACATCATCGACCGCTTTGGTGAACCGGCGTTGTATAATCTCTCGGTTTCGATGTCGAAACCGTTGATTTGGAGTTTCGACGCGGCATGTAAAGATGCGCTCGGCATTACCGGCCAAAA
>CAZPUW010000117.1:0-8074 GCA_964589795.1 uncultured bacterium | reverse complement strand
ATTGCCAATGGCATCGTGTTGTATTGCAAGAATCATCCTAACCGGTTACAGTAAGCGTAGTGGAGAATTATGTCCGGCAAGTCTATTCCGATGAGTCCCGAAGGTATTCGTAAAATCGAACGCGATTTGTACGATTTGGTAGAAGTGCGTCGCCCCGACATGTTGAAGAGCTTACAGGAAGCGCGGGAAAAAGGGGATCTTTCCGAAAATGCTGAATATGGTGCGGCACGGGAAGGATTGACACAGATTGATATGCAAATCGGTAAACTACAACGGTTACTTGGATCGGTTGTTCCCATCGATGATGCCGACATCCCGACTGACCGCGTTGGATTAATGACAATGGTAAAGCTACTCAACCTTAAAACGAATAAAGAAGTCGAATATCGTATCGTTTCCGGTGAAGAAGCGGATCCGCGCTCAGGTAAAATATCCTCCAGCTCACCGGTCGGTAAGGCATTATTGGAAAAGGTTGTTGGTGATGAAGTAGAAGTGGAAGTACCAGCCGGCATTGTAAAGTATCGCATTAAGGGAATTGGGAAGTAACATGGCCGCACAAGTAGTCATCCCGCAAAAATGTTATCGAAGTCGTCAGGATCGAGTACTATTCGGTGTTTGTGGCGGAATTGCGGAATACACCGGCGTCGATCCAGTCACAGTGCGTCTTATTTTTTCGATAGCTTTTTTTATTTTCTGGCTCGGTTTACTTGTTTACATTGTAGCAATGTTTAAGATGCCGGTTGAACCGAAAGTGGAGAAGACAAACTGAAACGCTCACGACGCACATTATGGTTGACCTTGTTTACTGTGGTTGCCACCTTGCTGTTAAGTACTTCATACCCAACCGGATGGCATTTGCTGTCCGGTGTTTTAATGGGTACCGGAAGTTTGCTTCTTTTAACCGCTCTAAGTCCGCATGAGCGTGTGGCAATTTTCCCGGGTGTATTGTTTTTCGGAACTGCGCTATTACAACAATATTTCGGATTATACTCTTTCCACTGGTTTGGTGATGTGATTATAGGATATTTGTTGCTTGCAGGGATTGCAACATTATCGTATTTCTTAATTGAACCGGTCGCTCTCAAATATTTGGTCTTTGGTTTGGGTTTATCTTCGGCGGCGGCGTTTACTTGGTTGGCGAAACATTACGTTTGGCCATGGCGCATTATCGCACAAACAACTTGGTTTCTTCCCCTACTTGTTGTTGCAATTGGTTTAATGATTTGTTTCTATCCTCATCCTGAAAGAGAGTTGTGGAAAAAATACCGGATAGCGCATCATGAATAAGGTTTTGTTGGCAATCTTGGATGGGTTCGGTATCCGCGAGGATACCGACCGAAATGCTATTGCCGCCGCTAATGCACCTACCATTAAAGATATCATCGCTACTTGCCCGCGCACACGACTTGCGACCTGTGGACACGATGTTGGGTTACCGGAAGGGCAGATGGGTAATTCGGAAGTTGGTCACCTGAACATCGGCGCCGGAAGAATAGTTTATCAAGACATAACTCGCATCGACGTCGCATTGGAAGATGGAACGCTCGATAAAACACCGAATTGGATTAATTTATTACATGATGCCGCACGAGCCGGGACGGCGCTGCATTTGATAGGGTTAGTTTCCGACGGTGGGGTACATTCCGCCGACCGCCATCTGAAAATATTTTTATCTAAAATCGCCCAAGCGGGGTTACGGGAAGTTTATATACATGCCTTTACAGATGGACGCGATACACCACCTGAATCAGGAAAAAAGTTTATTGAAGATATCGATGGTTATGCCAAATCGCTTGGACTTCCGGGAATAGTCACTATTAGCGGACGCTATTTTGCGATGGATCGAGATAAACGCTGGGATAGAATTGAAAAGGCATACCGATGCCTCGTAAATGGTGACGGCGCTGTTTTCGAATCAGCAGTAGAAGCGGTCGAGATTTCATACCAAAGCGGTGTTACCGACGAGTTTATTCTCCCGTGTCTGGTAATTAAAGACAATAAACCGTTGGGTAGAATTCAAAAAGAGGATACGGTTTTATTTTTTAATTTCCGCGCCGACCGCACCCGCGAGTTGTCACGTGCCCTTGCCATCCCCGGCTTTTCGGAGTTCAAAGTTGAACCGCTTGATTTGAAGTACTATACTTTGACGAAATACGATATCACTTTCCCGTTCCCAGTTTTGTTCGAACAGTTGACGATGAACAATTTATTTGGCGGAATTATAGCAGCAGCGGGAAAAACCCAATTACGTTGTGCTGAAACTGAAAAGTATGCACACGTGACTTATTTTTTCAACGGCGGTGTGGAACAACCCAATCCGTTAGAAGACAGAATTTTGGTTCCTTCTCCAAAAGTGGCGACATACGACTTGAAACCGGAAATGTCTTCGGTTGAAGTTACCGATAAAGTAGTAGAAGCGGTCGAGAGTGAGAAGTACGACGTCATCATTGTGAACTATGCCAACTGTGACATGGTTGGCCATACCGGTGTGTTGGAAGCGGCGACGAAAGCGGTGGAGGCGGTCGACCGGGGGTTGACGCGCGTATTGAAGGCATGCAAAGAACATAATGTCACAACATTTGTAACAGCGGATCATGGCAATGCCGAACAAATGTGGGATTACACTCAAAATTGTCCGCATACACAACACACGTTGAATGATGTCCATTTTATTATTGTGGGTAAAAACAAGGATATTAAGATGCGCGATCGTGGGCGATTGGCAGATATCGCCCCAACGTTACTGGAATGGATGGAATTACCAATTCCGTCCGAAATGACCGGAAAATCTTTGGTTGTGAAATGAGCATTAAGCAGAAACATAAGTCGCAATGGGCGCCCGGTGAAATCTACCGGGCGCTTTTCACGGCGTACGGTCCCCAACATTGGTGGCCGGGTGCTACGAAATTCGAAATAGTTGTTGGCTCGGTGTTGACGCAAAATACCGATTGGCGAAACGTCGAACGGTCAGTCAAAAATCTAAATGATGCCGGAATAGTTGACGAGAAATCACTATTCAATTGCAAATTGGAAGCGTTGCAGGAATTGATTCGTCCTTCCGGTTATATGGTTGCGAAGAGTTACACTTTGCGGACGGTCAGTCACTGGCTCCAGCGACATGGTACTTTCGAAGGGCTTGCGAAAAAACAAACACACATCCTACGGGATGAACTTCTGTCTTTGAAAGGTGTCGGTGAAGAAACCGCCGACGCGATTTTGTTGTATGCATTGGACCGACCGTTGGCAATGTCGGATGCGTACACAAAGCGAATTGCTGTTCGGTTAGGCGTGATGTGGGAGGCGGCAAAATACGAAGATTGCGCACACTGGGTTTCGACGCTGGCACCGATGACCACAGCGGATCAAAATGAAATGCACGCATTGATTGTACACCATGGTAAAGTTTGCTGTAAAAAAACAAAGCCGCTATGCGAAATCTGCGCATTGTCGAATAAATGTCCTCGCATCGGTGTCGAAAAAGCATTACCTTCCTGAACATAAACTTGAACAGGTTTTCTATGTGTAAAATCAGTTATTTCACCTGCTTAATCCTGCTATTTCTTCTCGTTCCATTCGCACATTCCGAAGGGTTAGGCGACGATACCCTCGTCGTTCGCGCGCTGTCGGCGATCAATTTAGCACCTGAGAACTTTTCGATATCTCCAGATGTGGAACCACCCGACCCATTTCGAAATCCCATCATAACCGAACTACTGCGTCATTCAGACCGTCTCGAACCCGTTACTGAGAAGCTTGGCGACAGCATCACTAAAGTGATTCGTACGATACCAAATTTGTACCATGACTCGATTCCACTAACGTGGGATCAAATTAATATTCGTGCGAAACAAATCCGGGATAAAGAGTGGAAGGGATGGACAACCGAAGAACGTAAGCACCTTTTGGATAATCTGACGACGATTTATCAGGAATCCGATGATGTAGCCGATTTGGATATTTTCACACTGAAAGAGCGCGAGGAAGCTGGTTCTGATTCATTACGGGCGCTCATCAAAGACATCAAGAAAATGCACGACTATCAGGAATGGACGGGTTTACTTCATCAACTTCGCAGTTTCGCCGAACAATTCACCGATAGCACCGATTGGGAAAGCATATTTGGTCCATTGCGGCATACACCGTTAAAAGGTGTCGCCGGTTCGATTGTCGGTTGGGCGCAAACGAATGGTGGTACGATTGTAATCGGTGGAACCGGGCGAAATATTTACGAAGGTGATTTTGCCGCAATCATCGATTTAGGTGGTGATGATGAGTACCGGGGTAGATTTGCTGGAACAAATGATTCTATCCCGGTTGGATTAGTTGTCGATTTTCACGGCAACGATATGTACGTCACAGACTCTTCTTTTTCCAGTGGCGGTGCGCTGGATGGTGTCGCTTTGTTACTCGACAAAGAGGGGAATGACCATTATATCGGTCAGCAGTGGACGCAAGGCGCAGCATTATGTGGCGCTTCGATGTTGGACGACCGGGCAGGATTCGATGTCTATGATGCTGATGGTAGCTCGCAGGGATGCGCCGGTTGGGGTTTTGCCGCTCTACATGACAGTGGCGGCAACGATTTGTACCGGGTGCATATCTATGGTCAAGGAGTCGGTCTCGTGGCAGGGTGGGGAGTACTATTGGATGAAGAAGGTGATGACCAATATCTCGCAACACCAAGGTACACCGATGTACTCCGTTATCAAGATCATTCAGTGACGTTGTCGCAAGGATTTGGTTACGGGTTACGACCGTATCTGAGCGGTGGTTTTGGTTTCCTTATTGACGAAAAAGGCGGCGATTTTTATTCGTGCGATATTTTCGGGCAAGGAGCAAGTTATTGGTATTCGTTGGGAGCGTTGCTCGACCATGAAGGAAATGACCACTACCAAGCTTATCAATATGCGGAAGGAGCGGGGATACACATCTCGCTCGGTATCCTAATCGACTATACTGGTAACGACCACTACGACAGCAAAGGCGTATCGCAAGGATGCGGACACGATCTCGGTACGGGATTGCTGCATGACAAAGACGGCGACGATACCTATCTATGCAGCGAACTTTCGCAAGGTGCAGGAAGCGCTAATGGATACGGAATATTACTCGATGACGGTGGTAGCGATATTTTCGGTAATCGTAACAGCGGTATGGTAATGGGTTATGGAAATCCCCGCCGCGAATACGGGTCGATAGGTCTCTTTCTGAAAAAGGGGGGCGATAATCGTTACGCCGACACCGATGCGGGAAATGGCAGGATGTGGTTGCGAGGAGTTAGAGGTGTTGGTTGGGATGTCAAACTACCCGCGAAAACAGAGAAGAAGCCTTGAACAAATTCCTTGTGTTCTTCCTTGTGACGCTATGTTTTTCAATCGGTCTCGGACAAATCACTACAAATTACGCCGATTCAACAAAACCGAAGTTGGATACTTTACCTCCGCATTTAGCGCATGGGCCGCTTGCACCCGGTTGGGAAAAGCGCATTAACTACACCGCTGAATCAAATAAACGATTGTTTTGGGTCGCAAGCAGTGGTGAGCCGAAATGGGCAGAGATTCGAAATAAAGCCGAAAGTACGTTGGTAAAACGGGATTCGCTTGCTGTGCCTTTTTTATTGACAAAACTCTCTACCGACGATGCCCGGCAACGCCAGACAGTGAACCAAATCCTAAAAAAAATCGGTAAAGACGCTGTCAAGCCATTATTGGCAGTAGTGGATACCGCACCGGACTTCGAGATTGCAACACTCGCTATTGCCACATTGGGTGATATTGGCGATAGCACTTGTATTCCAAAATTGATAAAATTGAGTAACGACACGGCAGGACGAATCCGGTCATCCGCCGTTGGTGCATTAATGACCATGCCCCTCGGTTCGGAAGTGATAACGAATCGAATCCGTGCTTTGGCACTTGATCCGTGGTCAGGAATTCGTAGAACAGCTTTACGAGGTTTGATATTGGAAGCCGATGTTAAGTCGGTCTCCAATATTGTCAATGCGCTTGCCGATTCCGTTTGGCCGGTGCGTGAGACAGTCATTCAAGCACTCGCATTGAAACCGACAGGAAAAGATTCGGCGAAACCGGAACGAATGGAAACCATCAAACGTTTCCACAATGCGTTGCGCGATACGATTGAACAACGATTATTGCCGGATTGGACTGTGCAGGAATTTCTCGGTTTTCGTAGCGGGTTTGGTGCGTATCCATTTTATCGTAGTGTTCGTAAAGAGGGCTTTACATCCAACAATGCTTTAGAAGTTTCGATGCTCTTGCAAGCGTACCGGTTATTGGATGGCGACCGAACTGCGGTATGGAAACGGGCAGCGAAATATCCGGCAGCTGTTGTGCGCGTGGAAGCGCTGCGGGCGGGTATTCATAAATCGTCAAAAGGTGATATCGACGTCGATGGATTTGCCAAACCGTTACTGGAAGATACCGATCCATTGGTTTCGTTTGTAAAGCGCGATTTAATGAAATGACGAACCATCTTCCTTCTTTACAAAAATTTGAATACAAAAATCCCGTATGATGTACCATAAAGTAAAAGCGCTCGCCGGTCAATCGCTGGTTTATGGGGCAGGCCAACTTGCTACTAAAGTGGTAGGTTTTGCGCTGACCCCATTTTACAGCTATTGGTTGACGGTCGCCGAATTCGGTGAATTCAACCTGTACTACAGTTTTATCGCAGTAGCGCAGGTTATTTTTATCTACGGCCTCGATATTGCTTTGATGCGATATTACGTTCCGTTGAAAGAAGACGAAGCCCGCCGCGATTTATTCAGCACCGTACTGATTCTATCCTGTTTTACCTCGACGTTACTCGCAGGAGTTTTCTGGTTAATCCGTGAACCGATGACTGCACTTGTTCTGACCCGCGGCGGTGATCCCGTTGTGTTCATGTATTGTCTTGCGGTGTTGTGGAGCGATACGTTTATGGCCCTTCCGTTTGTTGTGCTTCGCGCACAACAAAGGGCATGGCAATACACATCGCTTCGGATGGTCGGTGTTGTGCTGAATGTGATAATGAATTGGGTTTTAGTTGGAATGATGCACACGGGATTGCGGGGAATTTTCATAGCCAATATCGCGAGCTCCTTGCTAACTTTAATTCCGCTGCTCTGGCTAATACGCCACGACATCTCGTGGAAATTTCACCGGAATCTCTTGCCACCGATTCTCAAATTTGGCTTACCCAATATTCCCAATTTGTTTTTCGTGATGGTATTCGAAATTAGCCCACGGAAATTGCTTGAAGTATACTCCAGCGCGGAACAAACTGGATTGTACAGCATGGGCGCTAAGTTAGGAATGGTTTTTTCCATTCTTGCGATGGCGTTCCGGAATGCTTGGGCACCATTTTTCCTTGAAGAAGGTGAAAAGCCCGATAGTCCTGAATTGTTCGCGAGGGTATTGACTTACTTTTTATTAATCTTCGGTGTCCTTTTCCTTGGCTTGACGTATTTCCTTCCACCACTTGTGGAAGCCAAATTACCGGGTTTTGGCGCCCCAATGATTGCGAAGAAATTCTGGGTAGGAATTGAAATATTCCCGGTAATTCTGTTGGGGCAGGTTTTCAACGGCGTGGCGGCAAACTTGTCGGCTGGGTTTTACCTACGGAACCGCATTTATATTCAGGCGTTTATATCAGGGTTGGCAGCTACCCTAAGTTTTCTTTTCTGTATTTGGCTGATTCCTTCTTACGGCTTATGGGCTGCGGCATGGAGTGTGGTAGTCGGGTACGGCGGCATGGCACTCGGTGAGTGGATATACGCCCGGAAAAGTTACCCGGTCCCTTATGAAGGAAAACGCTTGCTCCATGTTGCACTTGCTGTCGCCACTTGGTGGTATGTGGGAACAATTTTAACCGATATGGTTTTGTTACGCGTAGGTCTGTTTTTGCTGTTTCCTTTGCTTCTTTGGTTCACCGGATTTTTCCTTGCTACCGAACGACACCGAATTTTACAGCAACTGCGACGGAAACCTGCAATTTGAAGCTATCCAGCAATTTCCTATATTTCAGTTCGATTAATAGACAACGGGAGAACCACCTTTGCTGCAAACTGCGATGA
>CAZPUW010000116.1:0-8082 GCA_964589795.1 uncultured bacterium | reverse complement strand
TATTTAATGTCACCGACAAGAGAAATATCGACGCACAATACTTCCAAGCAGGTGGACCGGGTGGTGGCGAAACGACAATCGACCCCGCGTGGTATCTGTATTACAACCAACCCGAAGGGCGCTGGAAAGACCCGGCAGTATTTCAACCGGGACGTTCGATGCAAGTCGGTATCCAATTTTCGTTTTAGTTAATGATCGTGATATTCGCAGTCGAATCATTTCTTATCGGCTGTAAAAAGGAGAACTATCGGTGGATAACTCTTCAATGAAATGGGTAAATACGATCAAGTGGCGTAAAATTCCTATACTCGCCATCGTTTTGCTTATGACTTTGCCCGGCATTTCTAATGCAGCAAATAAGCAAACACAACTTCGGGGTCCGATACGTGACGGTTTCTCGACCATGGGTACCCGGCCAATCCGAGATTACCGTGTTCATAACGTCGGTGATTTATGGTCGGCAACATCCAATTTCGGTAATTATGGCGACCCGAATGCCCAACGTCCTTCGGCGGAATATCATGCCGGTTCCGGCATCTATTATCTATGGGAAGGTCGATTTTGGTTCGGTACCATTGTTGGCGGTGAGTACCGTGTAAGCCATGCCGATTATGGAAACTATGAACTCGATCCAAAAGAAGGAAGCAACTTCTTTTTCGGTGCTCAGAAGTCGATTCAGGATTCTTATGTCGAGTTCGATGACGAAAATACCAATGTCAATCAATATCCGATAGGAATCGAAGTTCATCAGCGAAGTCTGACTTGGTCGATGCCGCAATACAATAATTTTATCGTTTACGAATACGATATAATCAACCACAGCGGCAGCACACTTAGTAATTTCGTCGTCTCGTGGGTTTTCGATTGTGATGTTGCTTCCGGTCCAAATGGTGTTCCCAATGCGAACATCGACGATTTGGTGGATTACGACGGTTATACCGGTGCCGTTGAAACCAATAAGTACAAATACGACATCGTGGATCCGCTTAACCTGAATGGAAATGGCACCGGGTATGATGAATTCGGTATTCCGTACGGGATGGCGTACGCACCATCCAATCAAGCTCCAACCAATCCGAACTACGACCCTACGAAAATCCGTTCCGATGGTATTTACGACGAGTATCAGATATATCTCGATCCAACCGGCCCGGTGATTTATAAGCAAACTACACCCGGCGTGCCATTGACAAATGCTGCGGGTGATACGATGCACGGTTGGTTGGTATCCCGAAATACTTCGTACATGTTCGATGCGGATAACCCCGCATCACCGCAAAACGACTTTGGCGAACGTCAGGCAAACCCGCCGGAAACCGGTTTTATCGGTGGCCGGCTCATTTATACTTCGATGCCACCGTACCACGAAGCGCCAGAAGACACCATGATTCGACCCTACGTCCACCAATGGTGGAATTGGGAATCCGATCCCGGTAGTGACCGTGAAAAATATCTTTACATGATTGGTGCCCACCCGTCTTCGCAAGGCAAGAAATTCTTACCATTGCCGTTTGATATCGGCGCTCCAACTTTTGATTACCGTTACATGATTGGTACCGGGCCGTTCATGAATTGGGCTGACGGGGACACCATCAAGTTGGTCTATGCGTATGGTGTGGGTCTTGGATTGCAGGGGCTCCGTTCGGCGATGGATAACGCCATGATAGCGTACTATAGCGGAAATCGGGTTATTATCGGCGATCCGGCGCATCCGACCGCTTTTAACTCCGACTACCATCAGGATGGGCATTTCTCACTTCCTATTCCACCGGAAATTCCTGAATTACGATATTCGGCTGGAAACGAATCCGTTTCGATGGTGTGGGACAACCGCGCCGAGATTACACCGGATAATTTCCTTGGAACACTCGACTTTGAAGGATACAAGATTTACCGTTCCAAGTATGATGCCGCAAGCTGGCAGATGATTTACGCCTGCGACAATCGTTCCGATGTCGTTCTGGTTAAAGACACGTACAACAACATTCTAAATCAGAAGGTAACGAATACCGGTGATACTCTTACATCCGGTACGACTGCATGGAATAATATGACCGATACGACGCAGTTCCATTACGTGAAAGTGAATCTTCCACCCATCCGCCACGCATACACCGACACCGGCGGAACATTCCTCGGTCGCACAATCGAACGTCCGGTAAATGGACTCAAGTACTATTACACAGTAGTGGCCTACGACCCGGATAAACCGGCATACAATTTACCGTCGATTGAGTCGGCGAAGTCGAATTACAAAAAAGCGGCAAGTGGTGCACCGGAGCCGGTAACGCCGGTAGCGGGTACTGCACCGGTTCTGAGTAACGGTAAAGCCGATTTGTCACTGGTGAAGGTAGTGCCCAACCCGTATCGCGGAAGCGCACTTTTCGAATCGAAATTCGAACACAAAGTTTATTTCATCAATCTGCCCGTGCAGGCGAAAATTTCGATTTATACGATGGCAGGTGATTTAGTGAAAGAGATATTCCATAACGATGCTTCGCATGGAGCTGAAATTTGGGATCTCATTTCGCGAAATAACCAAGCTATTGTTTCTGGATTGTATATCTACGTCGTTGAATCCGGCGGCGATAAGAAAATTGGTAAAATGTTGGTTATCCGCTAAGGAGTTGCCAATGAGGCGGAAATTACTCATCGGAATCGGCTTGCTTCTCTCTTGTTTACTGGCAGGAACGAGCATGGCGCAAGAATTTGCCAAAGTAGGAACTACTGGAGCACAATTCTTGAAAATCGACATCGGTTCGCGCGGCGCAGCGCTGGGTGGAGTCAATCAGCTTTTGCGCGGCGATGTGGGTTCGCTGTTCTTGAACCCGGCTGGCATCGCTTGGGCGAATTCTCCCCAAGTGCTGATCTCACACACCAATTGGTTGGCAAGCATGCCATATAACGCTGTGGCGGGAATCTATCCCGTTCAAGGTGTAGGTGTTGTCGGTGCGTATGTCGGCGTGTTATCCAGTGGTGACATCGAAGAAACGACCGTCGATCAACAAAATGGAACGGGTCGAATGTTTTCCACTTCCGATATGGTTGCAGGAATCGGATTGGGTCATCGTCTTACTGACAAATTTACCGTAGGCGGAATTGTTAAATACGTCAACGAACGACTGGATGACGTAAAATCGGAAGCGCTCTCGGTTGATGTCGGTGTCTCCTATGACGTGGGAATAAAAGGGATGTCGTTAGGAATGTCCATTCGTAACTTCGGCCCTGAAATCAGGTCAAGTAATACATACAACCCGTTTGATAACGGGCAGGTAGTAAGTCAACCGCAGAATTATCTCTCCTATCAATTCCCGATGACATTTAGGACCGGTATCGGTTGGGATGCAATCGACGAGCCGGATCAACAATTTCGACTCGGTGCCGATCTCGAACATCCCAATGATAATTTGGAACGCATGCATTTCGGTGGTGAATACGTATATGATAACACTCTTGCCGGACGAATTGGTTATATCTGGCGGCACGATACCGCTACGTTGTCGTTGGGCATGGGTTTGATGTGGAAGGGTATGCGGTTGGATTATTCGTATGTGGACTACGGTCTGCTGGACTATGTGCAGAGATTCGACTTTGTTTTCTCATTCTAACGGAGCACGACGATGCGCAAACTATTATTGATCGGAATCGGTCTATTCATAACGGTGGCTTACGCTACACCACCCCAGCCGTTGAATGCTTCGTATGACCAATCTATGCATCGGCTGACAATCAACTTTTCGGAACCAATCGCAACCGATAGCGCTTCCATCCAATTCGGAATGATGCGCGTCGATGACGATTTCGGTGGGCGGAATCCTGACGTCAGGTTTAGTGGCCTGGGTTATATCCCTTCGACTAACGATTCGTCGGTAACGATTGATTTGGTTTACAATGCCAGTATCGATAGCTATTTGGATACCAACGGCGTTTCGGCAGGTCGGCAAGCGGTAACCCAATTTTGCTGGGGAAAGCAAACTGCTGGTCTACAGGCATTTGAAAAACTCGCTAATCGTGACCAGTTGCGCTTACATATAGGGAGTGGCTTTGTTCGTTCGCTAACAAATGAATGGAATACAGCGACCTCTGACAGCGGTATTGTGCTTACCTTTGGTGCAAATGAATCACCATTGCAATTATTATCGGCTACCTTCCGCGCGGAAACCAATGAGTTGGCGTTAAGCTACAATCGACCGGTTAAGTTTGACGTGATTGCTGAAGACCGGATGATGCCGGATGAGCAGGGAATTCTTCGGTTACCCGGTAATCGCATTCTCGATGTAAATGAAGACCGCAACAACAACGGAGTGTTGGATTTTGAACCGAATTTCCAAATCAGTAGTATTTCCATTTCTTCCACGAACGGGTCTGTAGCATTATCCGGCGGCGATGTCGTTACGCTCCATGATACGTCCACCTTGGTTCTCAGGTTATCGATAGCGAACCGCCGTTCCGTCAAGCAACTCAACCGGGAATCGCTGAAAATCACTTACCCGATGTTCGCTGTGGTCGATACGATGTATCGCACGGGAAGCGCTGTTCACACGGCTCTCACTTATTTACCCGAGAACGATACTCTTCGCCTTGACAGTTCGGTGTATGATTGGGGTCTAAATAAACTGCGGTTGTATTTCAATATTCCACTCGAAACTTCTACAACTGACATCCAATATCGTAGAATCTCCCTTGGTGGAAATGACAGCATATTGGCATTATCCTGAGGTACACCGATAGTTTCTGAAGACAACCGGTCATTGGAAATCGGGTTAACTACCGGCGACCAGATGAATGTGGAGGATTTTGCCCGGCGTTATCCTCCCACCCGGCTTAGCTTGTCTACTGGTGCGGTTCTCTCGGGTAACGGTAACGATAACCAGTCGGCAACCGTAAACGTCATAAACGTATTTGAAACGACTGCCAACCACGGTCCCGTTCCGATGTCGGCTACTTATAATGCCGTCAGCAATAAGTTATCGGTCACATTCGACCAAAGAATTAGCGACCGTGCATCTAAAAATGATGTGGTTGTTACCGGTTTCGGTGTCGCGTCGGGAAGTACCGAACGTTATTTAACTGGAGGAACTTATACCCGTTCCGGTGGAAACCTGACAGTCAATGTTACACTGACCGATAGCGATGAAGTTCGAATTGAGGATCTTCCGAATAAGTCGGCTCTGAAACTTAGAGTACTTCCATTTTCCGTTTTACAGCTTTCGATCTTGAATGGTAACGTCGCCATCGGTGGTGATTCGATCGGCGTTACCTATGTCGCGGATACCACGGCACCATTGTTAAGTGACGTCTTCGTTGACCGAATAAAAGGGACTGCGAAATTCAGCTTTAATAAAGCTGTGCATTTATACAATACCGATACACCTTCCAGTGTCATTATTGCTGGTGTTACGCTTGATTCGATTGGCTTGGATACGACCGGTAGAATTGACACGGTTCTGTCGAAATCATTGACGTTAAAATTAAGCTCGGCAAATGCCGCTGCCTTACAAAATGTAACCGGTACGGATTTACTCAACCCGGGTATAAGTGTTCTGAATCCCGTATTTGCTAACTTGGATGCTACCCCTAATCCGGCTTGGACGTTGCTACATAGCGGCGATACAGTACGCTTTGGCACGGTCTATACTACTTTAGTAGCTGGTATCGGTCGCACATTCTGGGTAAAATCGCTCGAACGATTCCCGACTCCGGATCGACTTGTTAATGCAATCCTCCGCAAATCCGGAGTGAACATCTTAACCGATGCGTCCAATAACCAACACCCTGATACGACTGATTTGTACATCGAAACTACGATGTACCGGCCCTATGCAAAGAACAACAACAAAATTCTGATTAAGCAAAAAATGATCGACAGTCTTTGGGCATTTTATGCGCAACGGTCGATAACCGATACGAATGTAAGCGCTGTACAAAAGATCGCTGGATTCATCGCACCGCATCTGATGTCACTCCTCCCCACCCACACTTCTATTCTGTGGACAAATCTGTTAGACGAATACAATCTCGGTCGCAATGACACCCAAAAGAATTACTTCTTTGGCTCAATGTTCAACTCGACCGACGAGCTTCGTCCCGAAGAAACCACGGCGAATACGAATAACATCGACATGGTCTATTTGGATGCATGGCCGCAAACGGTAACAACTACCGACACTTCGTATTATATCGATACGACCACTACACCATCGACCTTACATACCTATACAACACCCGGCCAGACCGCGTATTTCGCGTTAGCAAATGCTCTTACCCAACTATTCTCGTACAAAATCGACAAATACGAACAACCGTGGGAAGTAGAGGGTTTATCGCAGATGGCTGAAGAAGTTACGACCGGTCAAAGCAACTTCTTCGGGGCGGGAACACCGGGTATCCCAGCCAACAATAACGTTAGGTCGTTGACGCTGTTAGGAAACGGGTTAAGTACTCGTGATGATTTCTTCAACATCAACTTCTTCTTCAACTACCTGCATGAGCAGTATGATACTAATTTCGTTTTCTTCTCAAGATTGTCGGAATCACGTTTAACCGGTATCGCCGCGATAGAAACTACATTAGTGCAGTCGCAGGATATCATTCCGGCACGGAATCGTAGCCGTTCACTCGATGACATCTATCTTGATTTCGCGACTGCAGTTCTTTTGGATACCACGAACGGACACGATTTAAACCGCTACCAGATTAAAGCCGCCTCGCTTTGGGGAGCAATGAACGGTAAAAACGGAAATCCGTTAAAATGGCGATCTGATCCGGCCCAAGACCGACCACCGTATAGTTTACAAATGAATGCGTGGTCGTACGCATATCATTTAATCTATTGGACGGATGCCAACACCAATCCGCTCTTAAATGTTGCCTCTGACAGCTTGATTATTAACACAATCGATTCGCTTGGGTTCAAAGCGAGAACGGTTTGGCTGTCGAACAGTTATCTCGATCCGTTTACCAACCCCGATTTTGAAGTCAAAGATTATCATTTCGATCAGTACGGAATTGGTGCGGTTCCCGTCTCTACCACGATTAACAACCGTTTACTGGTTCCCGGTACTGGAACCGGACACATGCCAATTCTTGTAGTTGTGGAAGCGAAAACCGATAATCGGCTCCCGTTTGCGCAAGGAGATTTCCTACTCACCAATCATTCCGGAGCACCCGAATACACCGGTTTCTCGGTCGAACCTGACCCCGCTTCCGACCGCTACATCGGATTATGGGTCACTTGCAGTCAACAGTTATTCAACTCACTCGGTGTGGAAGCCCCAGAGATTGTTGTAACACATTTGACTGATAATAGTACAACAATTGTTCCACTAAGCAGGAAATTTACTTCGAACACCGAGACGAGTTTTACTTATTTATATAACGCTCGAACATTTCTTGCCAGTCCCGGTGCGATTAGTTTCCATTTGCGGGCAATTTCGGCCAACGGTAAAAGCATTTTGTCTCCAGTCGATACGATGCAAGTCCTGTCGATACCGTCCGGTGGTTCTATTAGTTGGAACAATGGTTCCTTGTTAGCAGCCAGATCGACCCCATTAGGATTTACATGGGTATTACCTGAACGGGCGGAAACCGATGTTGCCGTACTATCCAAATCGAAAGCCGTTACTACTCCTTCGCAAGTTGTACATATCGGTCCCGACCGTAGAGTGACCGATCCGGTTTTAATCACACTTACGATACCGGAACCATTACGCGGCCAAGCGGTAGCGATTTACCGGCAGGATGCCGGCGAATGGTGCAGGATTGGTGGCGAACATGACAATTCGACAATTCGTGCCCGTGTTTCACGGCTGGGTAGGTTTTCGGTAATGTCGGCTTCAATACCGGCGAAAAATGCGGAAGATGCCGCACTACCTTTGCGTTCTCGTGGTCGAGGTAACTCGACGCCTGGTCGACAAACGACTCGGCTGCCAACCGACCCAAGTCCTCCCGTGTCACCGGCTTACGCTTGCCCGCCGCACCAGATCCGCCACGCGTGCCGGCCCGCACACCATCGCCGCCGTTGGCGTCGTCGTCGCTGTCGCTGGCAACCTCGTCGACGATAACGTCGTCGTTTTTGCGCAA
>CAZPUW010000115.1:3155-8123 GCA_964589795.1 uncultured bacterium | reverse complement strand
TCGCTTGCCGGATGCGCTTGGTTGATTATGCCCGATAGTCCAGGGCACCGACACCAGTTGCGATTTCCTCTTGACGTACCTGAGGGGTGGGAACTCATCTCCGATGACCACCGCATGCTCTATGCTTCGCCGGGGTGGTTACGCATTATAATTTTTCACCATGTACAACGCAGTGTTGCGATTTTATAGTCCTTGTACAACGCGTGTTGCGATTTTATAGTCGTTCACCTGCACCACTCACACTGACTCACTTCCTCGTTTCTTCTTATTGCTATTGCCTTTCGCACAAAATTGCGTATGTTATTTCTAATGCAAAATCCGAAAGTTATTATTTGTAAATGAGCAGTATACCGGGAAAAATTTCACTCGAAGAAGTGCACCACAGCGTTTCTACCAGCCAGACGGGTTTGTGGCGGCGGTTGTTCGCGTTCGCCGGACCGGCATATCTGGTGAGCGTGGGGTACATGGATCCGGGGAACTGGGCAACCGATCTCGAAGGGGGTTCGCGATTCGGTTATGCTTTGTTGTGGGTGCTGTTGGTGTCGAATGCGATGGCGGTGTTGTTGCAGACACTTTCGGCGCGGCTGGGAATAGCCGGTGGAAAAGACCTTGCGCAAGCTTGCCGCTCGGAATATCCAAAACCGGTTGCAGTGTTTTTATGGATTGTGTGTGAAATTGCGATTGTCGCTTGTGACCTTGCGGAAGTATTGGGGACGATTCTCGGACTTAATCTTGTCTTCGGTTTGCCGTTGCTGTGGGGATGTTTGGTAACGTTGTTTGATACATTCCTATTGTTCGCGATACAGCGATTCGGTATTCGAAAGATGGAAGCGTTCATCCTCTCGATGATAAGTGTGATGGGAATCAGCTTTCTCATCGAAGTGGTTCTAGCAAAGCCCGACGCCGGTTCCGTGGTGGCGGGATTGCTACCGTCGTTGCCGCCGGGTGCGCTGTTTGTCGCATTGGGTATGCTTGGCGCGACGGTGATGCCGCACAATCTCTATCTTCATTCTGCACTCGTGCAAACGAGGAAAATTTCACGATTCGTGGATAACAAAGCGGATGCGTGTAAATTCAATTTGATTGACACGGTCGTCGCACTCAATCTCGCATTTTTTGTGAATGCCGCAATTTTGATTGTTGCCGCATGTGTGTTTTATCAAAATGGAATTGTCGTAACTGAAATTCAGCAAGCGCACCAACTGATTGCGAAATTAGTTGGGACGAACCTTGCGCAATTGCTATTTGGAATCGCACTTATCGCGGCAGGTCAAAGCTCGACGCTAACCGGAACGCTCGCGGGACAGATAGTGATGGAGGGGTTCATCAATGTCCGACTGCGACCGTGGCTCCGCCGTTTAATTACCAGATCGCTCGCCGTCATTCCGGCGGTGGTGGTCATCGTGTATATGGGGGACAAGGGGACTTACCAGTTGATGATTCTGAGTCAAGTCGTGCTCAGTTTACAATTGCCATTCGCGATTGTTCCGCTCATTCACTTTACCAGCGATAAAGTGAAAATGGGGGCGTTCCGCAACAAGGCGTGGGTGGCGGTACTGGCGTGGATAACCGCGATTGCGATTATCGCATTGAATGGTCAACTTGTGTATGACACGCTTGGTAATTGGGTTAACGGTGGGTTGTCATCTGGTATCTATGTGCCGTTGTTTATTGTCATAGGACTCGTCGTTACGATGCTTGGGTACATCTCAATTGCACCATTTTTCAGCGGGCATCGCGGTTGGAAACACGAACCGACAACGAATGCAACGCATGTTATTTCCAATATCCAAGCGTACAAGATGAAAAATATCGCAGTGGCGCTTGACCGTGGGAAATCGGACGCAAAAGTTGTCAGCCATGCGATACGATTGGCAAAGTTGGAAGATGCAAACCTCACGCTCGTGCACGTAGTCGATACCGCCCAATCACAAGTGTATGGGCAGGATATGTACGATGAACATACCCGCGGCGATGAGGCATACCTCGATGAAATTGCGGAAGAGATTCGCGGGATGGAAATGTCAGTCGAGATTCTGTTACTACACGGAAAACCGTCGGCGGAATTGATTCGGTATGCGCAAATGCACCCGATTGATTTACTCGTGATGGGAGCGCACGGACATAAAATCTTCGGTGATGTATTGTTCGGAGAAACGATTGATACGGTGCGGCATCAGTTGCAAATACCGGTGTTGGTGGTCAGGTGACGGGGAACAGCAACGGGAAAAGAAAAGATGGGCTTTGGGCTATAGGCCATAGGCAATGGGAATGAAAAAGATTAAGAAGAAGATTTCATTTTGTCGGACATTTCCTGACTGCTCAGGACAGGAATAAACTCAAACTCGACATCCAAGTCCAACCAATTTTTCGCCCAGACGTGCAATAACGATTCATCTTCACACTTCATCACTTGAAAACACAAGTCACCACCGGGCTCCGTCCAACTCGCGACATACTCCAACCCATCGGGTAACATGCGGCCACGTTCGTGGAAACGGTCGTAGACGGCTTTACCGTGACCGTGATAG
The DNA here is from genome assembly GCA_964589795.1 of uncultured bacterium. GTDB lineage: Bacteria > Electryoneota > JAOADG01 > JAOADG01 > JAOADG01. The sequence goes on along the minus strand of CAZPUW010000115.1, from coordinate 5,592 downwards.
CGTTCGATTACCATGTATAACATCTTACACCTCGAAAAAGACGGGAGGGCTCGTGAGCCCTCCCCTACTGTTTTACTCATATGAGATTGCTTCGGCGCATTGCGCCTCGCAATGACTTTTTTATCCGACGGAAGCACCGTTTGAGATGTCGGCGGAGACGGTGACGAGAACGAGTTTGCCATCGGCTTTTGCGGCAAGGAGCATTCCGTTTGATTCGTTACCGCGGAGTTTCACCGGTTGCAAGTTTGCAACGATGATTATTTTTTGTCCGATGAGTTTTTCCGGTTCGTAGTGCTCGGCGATACCGGCAACGATTTGGCGTGGATGCTCGACACCATTTCCGTCATCCAATTGAAGCAAGAGAAGTTTCTTCGCCCCTTCGATTCGTGATGCGGAAAGTATTTGGGCGACACGAAGCTCGGCTTTCTTGAATTCGTCGATAGTGATGAGATTGGTTTCCAACTTCTCATGCACTTCGACCAGTTTCTCGCGCAGTTGTTTGACCTTTTGTTCCTGTGCAAACGCCTTCTCGAAGTCGATGCGGGGGAAAAGAGGTTTAAGAAGATTTAGTGGCTTACCACTTTGCAATGGTAAGTCAATATCCTGAAATGAAGGATAGGAATTATTGCACGATAAAATCGTACGAAGTTCACTCATCTTTTGGGGCATCACTGGCGCTAGTGCAAGCGAAACGTCATATAAGAACTTAAGACACTTCGCAAGAACTTCTGTCGCTTTCTGTAGATCAGCTTTAACTAATGACCAAGGAGTGTTGGAGTCAAAAAATGTGTTGGTCACGCCAACTTGTTGCCAAATAGTGTTCCAATAAAAATTATACTCATTCAAGTTATATGATTTTGGACTTTGCTCTGTAAGAATAAAATTGTGAATTTCCAACTCGAAAAATACATCTGGGTTAATTGAATGTTGACCAGATGTTATATAATCGTATTCGGGAATTACACCACCCAAATACTGTTGAACTAACTTCGCGACTCTCGATAATAGATTTCCTAAATCATTCGCTAACTCACCATTGACAATGGCTTTCATGCGGTCTTCGGTGAGGGTCGCATCCTGTCCTAAAATCATGCCACGGGTCAGGAGATGGCGGAACGCATCGACACCACCATTGTCCACACCACCAAGTTTATCGATGAGTTCGAGCGGACGAATCACATTGCCAACCGACTTCGACATTTTCTCACCACCGATGAGCCACCAACCGTGAGCAAAAAGCATTTTCGGTAATGGTAGTCCGAGCGCCATCAACAGAGTTGGCCAATAGACGGCGTGAATTGTCAAGATATCTTTACCGACTAACTGCAAATCGGCGGGATGGTTTCGCCACTGCTCAAATATCGCTTCCGGTGCAACGTTGTCGTCTTTGTTTTTTACGCCGGTCACGTAATTCAGGAGTGCGTCAACCCAGACATAACAGACATACTCTTTATCGAATGGGAGCTCGATACCCCACTCGAGGCGGGATTTCGGGCGGGAGATGCAAAGGTCCTGCAATGGTTGTTTCAAAAACCCGAGTACTTCGTTCTTGCGGAAATCGGGTTGAATGAATGTCGGATTATCGTTGATGTAGTCGATGAGTTTGGTCTGAAATTCACTCATCTTGAAGAAATAATTCTTCTCTTTTATCGGGATAATTTCCGCATTCGGTTTTTCCGCTTTGATTTTTTCGGCTTGGTCTTCGGTGACGAACACTTCATCGGAAACGTAGTAGAGTCCCTCATATCCCTTGAGGTAAATCCAACCTTCATTATGAAGTTTGGTTAGCGCATACGTGACGAGTGCGACATGGTCGGCATCGGTGGTGCGGATAAAACGGTCATATTCGAAATTGAGTGTCTTGAATAAATCGGTAAACCGTTGGGACATCTCATCGCAATGTTGTTGCGGTTTGATGCCGCGTTTTTTCGCCGACTCTTCGACTTTCTGACCGTGTTCGTCGGTACCGGTAAGGAAGCGGGTTTCGTGGCCGAGCAATTTGTGGTAACGGGTGAAAACATCCGCAAGCAGAGTCGTGTAAGCGTGACCGATATGGGGTTGATCGTTCACGTAGTAAATCGGGGTCGTTACGTAAAATTTTTTATTTGATGATTCTGACACTTCAATTCCTTAAAGACAAAATAGTACAAAACACAAGAACAGGCGGGACGCCTATACCACCTAAAAAAATTAAGCGGTTAAAATACGGTTTAAACGAAACGAGAGCGCATGCAATAATAGCTGAGTTTGCGGATTGCGGCGCCGTAAAATATCGTGCATGCGGACCACTTCTTCTATCGCTATCACTAAATCGCGCTGTTTAGTAAAGCCAACAAATTTGCGTAAGCGATCAATTAGTGCATCACCGCGAACGAGCAGTCCAGTCGGCAGTCCCTCACCGGTGTATTGCCGCAAGCGAAGCGCATCACGCAAGAAT
>CAZPUW010000115.1:0-3145 GCA_964589795.1 uncultured bacterium | reverse complement strand
AATACTACGCGAATCAGAAAACGTTCAACTTCATCGACATTCCGCCCTTTCGAGAGGGCATCGACGCGATTCAATAAATCACGGCGTTGTTTCGGTGAAACACATCCGACAAGAAACTCGACCGCTTCTTCCGTTTTCAAGCCAGTATCACTTGACGCCATCTCGCGTGCGCGCAAAAGGTTTCCTTCGGAAAGGAGCGCGATTTCATCGGCTTCTTCGGAACGGAGCGGTTCATCGCGTCCCAATGTTTTTAAAGGCAACGACGAAAGATGCTTCGCGATAATTGCCGGTGCGAGGGGTTCCATCCGAATCGATTGGCAACGCGACTGAATCGTGGGGAGTAAATCTTCCTGCGATTTCGTCAACAGTATTAATAAGGTATCGGGTGGCGGCTCTTCAAGAATTTTTAGTAGCGCATTCGATGTTTCTTCGTTCATTCGATTCGCGGAGGCGATTATTGCAACCTTACGCCCTTTACCGAGCCACGTGCCGAATTGCGCCCATTGTCGCAGGAATCGAATCGTGATGACCCGCAAATTTGTCGCACCGGGAACCTGCAACGGGACCCAAAAATCTTTCGCGGTCTCATTGACAGCGATGGCGATTTCCTCGTCGGTTTTTTGTGAATAACGGCGGGTGATGCGGGTTTCGCCCGCATCTGTCGTCTCTTTTTTATCAATTTCACCGTCATTCGCTTTGGTCGGGAACGCAAGGAAGAGCGAACTGATTTGCAGTGACTCAAATTGTTTACACGAGGGACAGACGCCGCAGGCGGATAATGGCCCCCACTCGCAATTGAGATGGCGGGCAAGTTCGAGTGCGAGGTATTGTTTACCGATTCCATCCGGCCCATATAATAGGAGTGCGTGGGGAAGGTGATTCTCTTGAATGAGACGCTCAAGAATTTTTTTCGGGCGCTCCTGACCAAGCACCTTATCGAGAAACGGGGGAAGGACGTCGGGTTTGACCGGTTCGACATTTGCAAGAATCGGCGTAGGTTCAAGATATGGCGCAGGTTCTACGGGAACCGGTTCGGTCGATTCGATGGGTATGAGCGATGGTTCCGCGACAGGTGCGGGCGTGGTTTTCTTTTTGCGCGATGCGGGTTTCTCCGGTGGCGGTTCGTCGAATAATGAAAACGAATCGCTCACCGTCGCTCCAACCATGTCATTGGGTCCTGCTTCCTTCCGTTATTCCACACTTCAAAATGCAAAGTCGATTCTTCGCTGTTTACTTCGGCAACGGCACCAAGCGTCTGGCCACGGGTAACGCGCGCACCCTGCGCTACAGACGAGTTTCCGAGATGGGCATAAACCGTGTAGGTGCCGTTTACATGTTCCAAAATAACGGTCGTACCGAATCCACGCAACCACGTCACTTCGGCAACGACACCATCGGCGGCGGCAAGAATGGGAGTGCCGGGTGCGGCGGATATTTCGATACCGGGACTTTCGGTGGTCGTACCGTAGGCACCGCCGCGCTGCCAACCGAAACGGGTTACGACATCACCGCGCAAAGGCCATGATAATTCACCGCGGGTTGCAACACCGGTAGGAGTGGGACGTTCGGGTTGTGTTTCACCCTGTCGCCGCGCTCGCGATTCACGTTCCGGTATTTCCTGACGACGACGCTCGCGCTCGGCAATGTCTTTCGTGATTAACCGTTGAATTTCGGAAAGCGCCGCCTGCCGCTCTTTTAATTCACGCTCCATACTCGTTTTATTTTCGTGCAGTTCGGCAAGTTGCGATGTTTTCTGGTCGCGTTCGCGGGCAAGCAAACGTTGTTGCGCATCGGCTTCCATTTGTTCACGCTGAGTCAATTTAAACTGGTTGCGGCTGGCGGCAAGGGCGAGCGATGATTTTTCGTGCAGTCCGCTCAATTCCTCTTCGGCGGCAAGATTGACACTCGTTTCCGCGGCAAGTTCGGCAGTGACCCGGCGTTCGGCGCGTTGCAAAAATGTGTATTGATGAATCCGATGGAGCACGTCGCTCAAATTTTCTCCGGCGAGGATATACATCCAGAGCGGACGACGGTTGTGTTTGTACCGCTGAATCGCCTGTGCGCGGGCAATGTCGCGGAGTTGCACCAAGCGTTTCTGAACGGATTCTGTGCGTTGAGTCGAATAATTGAGTTGTTGTGAAAGTTCGTTGGTGCGTTGCTCCTTCTGTCGAAGCTGACGCTTATTGCGTTGTAGAATTCCATCAAGTTCAAGCGATAATTTTTTCTTCAGCGCAATTTTCTTATCAAGGTCGGAAACCCGTTGTTGGAGGGATGTTTCGCTCTTTTTGGCGGAAGCGATATCAGATTCGAGGCGTGCGATTTCCTCACGGAGTCGTCGAATCCGCTTATCGTTCGCCTCTGAGGGGCTATCGGCGGCGATGACGGCGACGGTTGCCAACAGGGCAAAAATGAGTAAAACGGCGGGAAACCGCCACCCATGCGAGTTTATAACTTTGGTTATTTTCATTACTTAGATAATATAAGCTATGGTTGCACGATAGGACAGTGCCGGCGCAGGTCGCGGGCGACGGTTGTAATAAAACCCTTTAAATCGCATTGGACAAGGGTTTCACCCCTTGATTTGGAGAAAAGATAATGTATCTTTCGTGTTGTAGGGCGCGCGTCTAAAATAGTCATCGGTTGTGCCGTGCCCCGAACGGCCCTCACGGGAAACCAACCGGAGTTAACTCATCAAGAGGAGGATGAATGAACAAAGCAGAATTAGTCGCCGAGATTGCCCATCACGCCGACGTTAGCAAGAAAGATGCAGAAGAATGCCTCAACGCTTTTATTACCTGCGTTGAAAAAGAAGTATCAAAGGGCAAGGAAGTAACCTTGGTCGGCTTCGGCACCTATAGCATGGCAGAACGCAAAGCCCGCAAGGGCCGCAATCCCCAGACCGGCAAGGAAATCAATATTCCCAAGAAGAAGGTTCCTCGCTTCGTCGCCGGAAAGGCGTTCAAAACGTTGGTTGCGAAGGGTAAGTAATCGAGACACGCAATCGCGAGATTGTATAAAGCGGCGGCTCAGTAATGAGTCGCCGCTTTCGTTTTTAAATGATTAGTTGAAAAGAGTTCGCGTTAATCATTATTAATGCAGATGAAGAAACTGCACTATAAACATATACTGCGTGAAACGAGCCAAG
>CAZPUW010000114.1:0-8124 GCA_964589795.1 uncultured bacterium | reverse complement strand
TCCGTTTACCAATGGCGATGTATAATTAATATAGAACGGCAGTGCATTCACCGATCCAAGATTTTGCGGCAATGTGTTAAACCGGTCGGCAGCTACCAACCAGCTTCCACCGGGTAACAAAGTAAAATTCGCCGATGAACTCGTACCGGAAAAATTCTGTGGTTGACTGGTAGTGGTAAATACCCGCGATGAGGCATTTATCGCATAATTAACATTCAGCTTTCCAAAGCCGGCATTACTATTCCAAACCGCACCGGTTTGCGCGTCAGTGTTTGCAGCATCGATCAATTTTTGTTTTATCTGCGCAGCCGTCAGTGTAGGATATTTCTGAAGCAACAACGCCGCCGCTCCGGTTACTACCGGTGCCGCAAACGAAGTGAGCGGTGACGCATAGAAATAATGGAATCCACCTTGCAATGTCGAACTGGTACCGGGATTGTAGGTACTTGCTTTAGCTGAACGTACTGCCCCACCGACTGCCACTAAATCCGGTTTTTGTCCACCCGTGCGGGTCGGGCCTTTCGAAGAACCGCTGAAAATTATTCCGTTATTTGCCGGCGAACCGCGTGCGACATTGTTCACATCCAAATAGTTTCCACCGCCGTAATACGAGCCGACCGTGATTACTCCGCTTGCCGTAGCCGGCATTACCACTGTCTTTGCGGTTGTATTATTCGTTGAGAATACAGCCGCTGAACCCAAAGTGAAAAATATCCATGCATCCCAATTACCGTTACCGTTGTTTCCCGCACGTTGTAATTGCAGCGTCCATATTCCATTTGCCAGAAAATTTGCCGCGGAACCGTAAAAAACCAGAACGGTGTGTTTGTCGCCGTTTGCCGGTACTTCGACTGTATTCGTTCCATTATACACATCGACGGAATCTCCGCCTGCGAAAATCAATCTTGAATCAAGTGTAGTATCTGCGACAAGTGAAGTGAGTGCCGGGTTCGTAATGTTCACCCGGTATGCGTCTCCACCTGAATACCACAAGTCAACGACAAATTCGCGTGCGCTTGAAGGAACGGTAATGTTTGTAGTTTGCGTTCCTGAAACAGGGACGTTTCCTCCCGCATGTATTCCTGTATTTGCCCCGTCGTTTCCCGCCGCTACGGTGACTACTTTCCCCACACCCACGTTATTCGTGATGTACAGTTCATCCGCGCGTGTACCGTCGTGAGCGCCTTGATGACCGCCAATCGATAGGTTCACGGAAATTGGCATCGAAAGTGCCGCGGCTTTTTGGAACATCCAATTTACAGCATCGGCAATGTTCGCGGTACCCGTCGCTCCGAATACCGCAATCAACAAATCTGCTTTGGGTGCTGTACCGGCAGCATTCGCCCCGGGAAATGCGCTACCGTTTCCGGCGGCAATACTCGCGGTGGACGTACCATGCATCACGCTTGGATAACTCGTTACAAAATGAGGTGGCGATGCACCAAGTTCGGCGTTAATTTGCGTTTGCGTATATTCGACACCGTACGTAAATCCACTTGGGTGAACCCTGCCTCCGGTGATACTCCCTGCCATGTCCCACAAATAACGAACCCGCGACTGTGTTGTATCCGCTTTGCGAAAATCGAAGTGTTTCCAATCCGTTCCGACATCGGCTATTCCGACTAACACACCCGTACCATCATAATTCGGTAACACCAACGTCGAGCCGTTACCAATCCACAATCCACCCGGGGTAGCGGAATCCGAATTTGATACTCCATCCAACGGAATATTATTCGGTGAGCCATCTATCTGTGTAATCCCCGGAAGTGCAATCAAATCGTTGAGACGCGAGACTGGCAACCGCACGCTTTTCCAATCGCCGAACTCGGTGTTGACGCCAACACCAATACTTTCTAAATCACTTTTCGAACAGGTGCCGTGGACAATCCATGAAATCTCAGGATCGATTGAAGTGTTATCGATAGAAATCGCCGTAGCAACTTTACTGCGGTCACCCTGTAATGAATTCATAATCCATTTTGCCGTCGGACTCAATTTCGGATTCGCAGGCAAAGTAAATACTCTGCTTTGGGCAAAGCAGTTGAGGGAAAACAAGGCGAGTGAAAACAAGAGAGTTATCAATCTGAACATAGATACTCCACTATTTCGTGTAACTATTCTTGTATTACAAAACGGGGGGATGAAACGCAAGGGAAAATCGGGAGATTTGAAAATATTCGTTGTTCGGGAAAACACCCGGGTTACCAGTTGTATTAACCTAATTTCACAAACTATCACGCGAGCAATACCGCACCTAACACAATACAAACAACACCGATAAATCCTTTCAATGTAAATGCTTCTTTCAGCAACCAAATCGACAATATGTAAGAAATCATCGGAAAAGTAGCGGTTAGCGGAATAATACGGGAAGCGGGAGCGATTTTGAGCGCACCGTAAAAGAACGCGAGCCCGATTGTTCCACCTAATATTGCCGATGCGGTGAATCCCGCAAATTGCATCGTGTTCATCGTTTGTATCGTATGCATCCGCCCCATCGCGAACGAAGCGATGATAAGAATTACAGCGGAGACCGTATTACGAAAGGTTAACCCGGCAAGTACATCGCTGCCGGGCATCACTTTCCGTTCAATGACGGGTGTTATTCCCCATACAATAGTTGTTAGTGAGACCAGCAGCCACGCGCGTGGTGACATGCTATACCCGTTCTATCACGGTTGCCACCCCTTGCCCCACGCCGACACACAATGTCGCTACGCCATAACGGATTTCCCGCCGAACCATTTCATGAACCAGCGTTGTCAATATCCGAGCGCCAGAACAACCAAGCGGATGACCGAGCGCGATTGCCCCGCCGTTTACATTTACTTTTTCGATGGGAATGTTCAACTCTTCCATCACCGCCAATGCTTGAATCGCAAATGCTTCATTCAATTCCCATAGCCCAATGTCGCTCACATTCAATCCCGCGCGGTGCAACGCTTTCCGTACTGCCGGTACCGGCCCGATACCCATGATTCGCGGATCGACGCCAGCGGAACCGGTGCCGATAATTTTCGCCAGCGGCTTTACCTGTAACTTATCGACCATCGCTTGCGAAGCCAGCACGACACCCGCCGCGCCATCGTTTAAGCTCGAAGAATTTCCCGCCGTAACCGTTCCCCCTTCACGAAATGCGGCTTTCAATTGGGAGAGCGATTCTAATGAAGCATCCGAGCGCAGTTGTTCGTCATCTTCCACCATAACCGGTTCCCCTTTCTTTTGCGGGAGCGGCACAGGGATAATTTCTTCGGCAAATTTTTCTTTCGCAGAAACTGCGTTATGATGGCTACGTACTGCAAATTCATCTTGCATCGTTCGTGTGATGTGAGGAAATTTTTCAGCAAGATTCTCAGCAGTCTCGCCCATTGGTTCCGCGGGAAACCGTTTTAATAATTTCGGATTTGTAAACCGCCAGCCGAGTGAAGTATCGAATACCGTCACATTTCCTTTCGGTTGGCTGTCGATTGGTTTTGGCATCACCCACGGTGCGCGGGTCATCGATTCGACGCCACCCGCAAGAATCAATTCACCATCGCCGCAACGAATGGTTCGGGTACTGAGATTTACCGCTTCGAGTGAGCTGGCGCAAAGCCGGTTGACGGTTACTGCGGGGACTTCGTAGGGAAATCCGGCGAGTAACGTCGCCATCCGCGCCACATTGCGGTTATCTTCACCTGCTTGGTTAGCACATCCCCAAATCACTTCATCGACGTCTGCCGGATTGAAACCAGTTTGCTTTTGTAAATCCTGTAGCACCAAAGCGGCAAGATCGTCGGGACGTACCGATTTCAGAACACCGAATAACTTACCGATTGGTGTTCGACGTGCGGAAAGAATAAATACTTCACGTTCCGGCATGAATTCTCCTCGAATATATTGTGAATGTAAGTTGTACGTAGTAGGGAATCAACCGATTCTCCCACGAAACATTGCGAAAAACCGTATATTATCCGTACCTTTTCGTATGGGAACAAAAGGATAAAACGGGGAATAACACATTATGGGGGATACATTGCTTACCATTCGCGATGAAGAAATTATCGCTACTGCCGCCGCTTATGGAATCGAAATACCGGGCAACCAGCAGACGGAAATACTCGCAAAGATTCGCAAGCGGATGTTGAAAATGCATATCGGTGAAGCGATTGCATTTACTTGGAAAGAATTACAAGGTTAATTACGGCAATATTTCAGGACAGATTTGACTAACGATGGCTGACGATACCAAACAACGTTCCCGCGGGGGAAGCAACAACGACCGCTGTAGTTTCTGCGGTCGCAGTTCTACACAGGCACGGTTATTAATCGCGGGACCCGGTGTTGCGATATGCGATACTTGTGTCAAAACATCGAGTGAAATCATTCGCCGTTCGACACCGCTTCGTCCACCACCGTTGGATATCCTTCCCACGCCCGAAGAGCTGAAACAGGAACTTGATACCTACGTAATCGGACAAGAACTTCCGAAAAAAATTCTTTCCGTCGCAGTGTACAATCACTACAAGCGGATTCGGATTCAGGAAGCCGACAGCGGTGTCGAAATCGACAAAGCGAATGTGCTTCTGCTTGGCCCGACGGGTACCGGTAAAACCTTGCTCGCACAAACACTTGCCCGGTTTCTCCGTGTCCCGTTCGTTATCGCCGATGCCACCACATTGACCGAGGCCGGTTATGTCGGTGAAGATGTCGAGAACGTGCTCGTTCGGCTCTATCAGGCCGCCGATTATGATGTCTCACTTGCGGAAATCGGTATTATTTACATCGACGAGTTGGACAAGATTTCCCGAAAACAAGAATCCGCTTCAATTACCCGTGATGTTTCCGGTGAAGGCGTTCAGCAAGCATTGTTAAAACTGTTGGAAGGAACCATTGCGAACATCCCGCCGGAAGGGGGAAGGAAGCATCCCGAACAACGATTAGTTCAAATTAATACCCGTAATATTCTCTTTATTTGCGGTGGTGCGTTCGAAGGAATCGACCGTATAATCGCCGGTCGCGTAGGTAAAGGAGGAATGGGTTTCAATGCGGAACTGATTTCCAAACAAGACAATACCGTGAATGAACTCATCCGCCAAATTGAACCGGATGATTTATTAAAATTCGGGCTTATCCCGGAATTAGTCGGGCGATTGCCTATCGTCGCACCATTGGAAGAACTTTCCGACGAGACGATGCTGCGAATTCTTACCGAGCCGAAGAATGCCGTCATTCGTCAATTCCAGCGATTATTCGAAATCGAATCGGTTCGGCTCGAGTTTGAAGATGAGGCATTGCGCGCCATCGTTGAGAAAGCCCAGCAGCGTAAAACCGGAGCCCGCGCTTTACGTTCTATTTTGGAAAACGTCATGCTCGAGTGGATGTACCGAATCCCGTCGGATAAAGACTTAATTGAATTGACTGTCACTGCGGAAACGGTACGGTACGGTGTGCCACCGCGGTTCTTGCGTAATACCGATTTAAATACACCACTGGCGCAAAGCGCGTAACGAATAATTATGGCAAACACAACCAACGAAGAACCGGAATATCGAACACAACGCAAGCAATTGATTCAGTCGATTGCGTTCTTCGCCATTTTGTCCGTTTTGAGTATTTTCTTTATGTTTAACTTCGTTCGTTCCTACCGGATGAACCGGTCGTTACGAATGACGCACGATTCTTTACTGACGGCTTACGCCGATTTGCACCGCACCAACAGCGATCTCGATAGTTTACTGCGCGCATTGCAGTACAACGACCCGGAGGCAATCGAATGGGCTGCGCGATACCAATGGAACCTTGCGCGACCCGGCGAACTTGTATTTCAAATCATACCCGAAGGCGCAGTTAAATCACCGAAGTAACACTCCCTCGTTACTTTTCCCGATTTTGTAAAGTGTAATGCAATCACGAATCAATCCCTGGCTTGTCTTCACAGTAATCGGTATCAATGTATTCATGGCCACCCTCGACGGTTCGGCTGTGAACCTCGTCCTCTCCCAAATTGCGCATAATTTCGGTACTCCAACCTTACCACTTCCGCTAACCAGTGTCGGATGGGTGTCTACCATTTACCTACTGATGATAAGTGTATTTCTGCTTCCCGCCGGAGCGATTGCATCCAAACTTGGCGAACGGAAGATTTACCGCATCGGTATCTTGATCTTTACACTGTCGTCGGTACTCTGCGCATTATCTCACTCATTGATGACGCTAATTCTTGCCAGAGCGCTGCAAGGGTTCGGTGCCGCTTTGACTTCTGCATTGGGTTCCGGTTTTGTTGCCCATGCGTTTCCTGAATCGAAACGTGGGATGTCGTTGGGTATGATTGGAACCGTTGTAGCCGCCGGTTCGCTTACCTGCCCGATTTTCGGTGGCATTGTCGCAACACATTTTGGGTGGTCGGCGATATTTTGGATTAATCTCCCACTCGGTATTGTATCGCTCGTTCTATCTTCGCTTTGGCTCGAAAAAGAAGATTTCCGTCCGGCTGATGGTAAACCGTTCGACTACTGGGGCGCGGTACTTAGCGGTTCCGCCCTGTTTCTCTTCCTCCTGACACTATCGGAATCTTCCAGTGAAGGAAAATTACTTTTCGCGTTAGGTCTGGTTGGTACGTTGGTGATGGCGATAAGCTTTTTGCGGTTGGAACACAAAATCGACCACCCGATGCTTCCCCTTACCATTTTCAAAAACCGGCAATTCTCCACTAACACCGTGTTCGGTGTGATCAATACCGCGGCAAGTATTCAGGCGTTACTCACTTTGCCGTTCTTTTTCGTGGAAGTGAAGAATTTCGACATGAAAACGACCGGTATGTTTATGACGGTTTGGCCGCTTTCGCTCGCGTTGGTAGCGCCGATTGCCGGTCGTATTGCTGACCGCCATGGTTCGCGGATACCGATGCTTGCCGGGCCATTGGTGCAGGCAGTGGGATTGGTGTTGCTCGGTTTGGTTCAAATGGATTCCAGTAACCACTATTTGATTCTTGGAATCGCAGTCACCGGGGTGGGTGGTTCTATCTTCGTTCCCGCAAACAACAAGAGTTTGCTCACCTCGGTTCCACGGCAATTTCTCTTTCTTGCAAGCAGTATCATGTCGCTCATCAGAAATGTCGGTATGGTGACCGGAATTGCATTATCGGCGGCAATTGTTCAGTTTATGCGCCAATATGCCGCTGTACCGACTTCACCGGAAGGTTTTTTGTATGGAATGCACTGGTCGATGGCTATTGCTGCTACGTTATCGGTCATCGCGGGAATCGGTGCATACCGGGGAATGGGTAAGGAAATGTAAGTTTTTGTTAATTAATAACTAAGTTTCTTGTCTTACACACGTATCGCAACTCCGAAGTACAATTCTTTCATACGCTTACTTTGCAATTCTAAACCATGCGGTGTAAATTGCTTTCCTACAAATATACCCGGTCGTATCACCGAGTAAACAGATTGTTATATTTTTTTGCACGGTGATAACAGCAACCAGAAAGTGATAAGGAGATTCTGATGAAACGGAGTATTGCAACCGTTCTACTATTTATGGGAGCATTGATCAGCGTATGTGCGCTTGCCTTACCTCCTCAATGGGGACCGGAACATGGTAACCGCCCCGCCGACGTCTATGCGAACGGCAAAGATTATTTTCTTGGTCAGGCAGTTGTCCAATTCAATCATGTCCTCCCCGATCTCTATAACCGCGACGGCAAACCGGTCGTCACCGGTGACAAGGAACTTGATGCGCTATGCGCGAAGTATCAGGTGTATTTCCTCCGCGACCTCGTACCATGGGAAAAAGCCCCTGTAAACGGTAACATTGATTGCCGCTGGATTTTCTGGCTACAATTCGATCCTACAAAGTCCCTCGATGAATTTCTTGTCGAAGCCCGCAGAATGTCGTGTACGGTAACTGCCGATCCGAACTATATTCGCTCCCTCGATTTCGTTCCGAACGATCCAAGTTTATCAAATGAGTGGCATATCTTCACGACGCATGCCGAACAAGCGTGGGATTATACCGGTGGCGACTCGACCATCATCATTTCAATTTGTGATAGCGGTCTCGATATGACACATCCCGACTTGATCCCCAACCTTTGGGTGAATCCGGGTGAAGATTTAAATCACGACGGCATTATCGAAG
>CAZPUW010000113.1:0-8180 GCA_964589795.1 uncultured bacterium | reverse complement strand
AGACGGCATTTGCATTCATGCTCGCAATCGGGACGATGGGCATTCACTTGATCCGAATCCCACACCCGCGCAGTGAAACGAAACTTCTTATCAGTAAGCGCACCGACCGGACAGATATCAATTACATTTCCGGCAAACGGACTGTCGATAATCGCCTCGATGTATGCACCAATTTCAGTGCGGTCGCCACGTTCCAGTGCACCGACCACCTCGACACCCATATAATCTTCAGCAAGTTTGATGCAACGGCGGCAATGAATACAGCGATTCATTTCGCGGGCGATTTTTTCACCGTAATCAACTTTCGGGAAGGTGCGCTTGCGTTCGCGATAACGTCCGACGGCGGCACCATGCCGGAAAGCAAGATTCTGTAACGGGCACTCACCAGCTTGATCGCAAATCGGACAATCGAGTGGATGGTGGATGAGAAGGAATTCCATCACTGCGGCACGGGCGCGAAGGACACGTTCGTTGTCGGTGAAGATTTCCATCCCGTCACGTACAGGAATGTTACACGCGATTTGGAGCTTCGGCATTCCCTTCACTTCGACCTGACAAATCCGGCAATTCCCCTGCGGAGGGAACCACGGGTAGTAGCAAAACGTGGGGATGTCGCGTCCCAGTTGACGCGCCGCCCACAGGATGGTGATGCCATCCGCTACTTCGATTTGTTGTCCGTCGATTGTGACTTTTGCCATTTTTTTCTTTAGAAGGGTCGGACAAGATTACCTACGGTGAACCATAAGGGTTTGTCCAACCTCCAATTCTCTCTTTAAGGGTCGGACAAGATTGTCCAACCTCCATTTTTTAGTACTTCACTGTTCCGGGAAGACAACACCGGTGAATTACATGATGCTCAAATTCGGCACGGAAGCGCTTTACTGCACTCTGTACCGGCCATGCGGCGGCATCGCCCAATGGGCAAATTGTTTCGCCGTCGATGTTGTTCGCGATATCGAGAATTAAGTCGATTTCGTCGGGATGCCCCTCCCCATTCTCGATTCGATGCAAGACGCGATTCAACCAACCGGTTCCTTCGCGGCACGGGGTACATTGTCCGCACGATTCATGGGCATAGAAACGGGCAAGAATTTCGAGGGCGCGAACGATACAAACGGTATTATCGTAAATAATGGCACCGCCGGACCCCAGCATCGTTCCGACTTTGGCAAAACCTTCGTAGTCCATCGTGCAAGCGTCATCTTCCCCTTCTTCGCGGGTAATAACGGGTACGGAACTACCGCCGGGAATGAATGCTTTGAATTCACGACCGGGAAGCGGCCCACCGCAAGTTTCGTACAAAAACCGTTTGAAGGAAATACCCATCGGGACTTCGTACACGCCCGGTCTTTGGATATGACCGCAGACGCTGAATAATTTCGTGCCGGGTGATTTTTCGGTGCCGAATTTTCGATAGCCAGCCGCACCATTTTTCATGATGTAGGGAACAGCGGCGAGGGTCTCGACATTATTCACGATAGTCGGCGATTTATTGAAACCTACGACAGCGGGGAATGGCGGCTTGTTGCGGGGATGCCCGCGTTTCCCTTCGAGTGATTCGATAAGGGCGGTCTCTTCACCGCAGATGTATGCACCCGCTCCACGGTAAACATGCAAATCTAAATCGTAGCCGGTGCCAAGCGCATTCTTGCCGAGAATATTTTCCTTATACGCATCTTCAACAGCGGCGCGGAGGATTTTTATCTCAGTACCCATCTCGCCGCGAACGTAGATGTAACCCTGATGCGAACCAATCGCGAAGCAGGCAATCATCATCCCTTCGAGGAGGGAATGGGGGTCATAACGGAGCAGGTCGCGGTCTTTGAAGGTGCCGGGTTCGGATTCGTCGGCATTACAAATAAGATATTTTGGATTCGGATTATCCTTGGGAATAAAGCTCCACTTCATGCCCGTGGAGAAACCGGCACCACCCCTACCACGCAAACCGGAATTTTTTACTTCGTCGATAACCTGTGCCGGTGTCATTTCCGCTAATACGCGGCGAGCCGTTTCGTAGCCACCCTGCGAGCGATACTTCGTCAAAGTATGCGCACCGGGCACCTTGAGGTTGGTGAAGACGATCGGTTCTGGATTTTTGTAATCGAATTCCATACTCTACTTACCGGGAGGTTGGACAATCCTGTCCGACCAAATAAAAAAGCGATAAAGAAGGTCGGACAAGATTGTCCAACCTCCAAAACGAAAAATTCAATTAAGATAAAGATTCGGGAATGCGGTCGTGCCGCAATTCCTCTAATAAGTAATCGATTCGCTCTTCGTTCAGATTCTCGTAATACCTGTCGTTCAGTTGCAGCATCGGTGCGGTTCCACAGGAGGCAAGGCATTCGACGCGGGAGATGGAAAAGTATCCGTCCGGGGTCACTTCCCCTTCGCCGACACCGAGTTTTTTCTTCATGTATTCGATGATGTGTTCGGCACCCATGATGCTACAGGCGATATTGTGACAGACCTGAAAATGATATTTACCAACCGGTTTGCGGTTGTACATCGTGTAAAATGTGACCGCTTCATAGACGCGAATTTTGCTGATGTCGAGCACACTTGCGAGATAATCCATCCGTTCGGTAGAAAACCACGACCACTCCTCCTGCGCCCACCAGAGCGCGGGAAGCAAAGCCGATAGCTTGTCCGGGTACTTGGACTGCTCGGCTTTGATTTTAGAAAGTGTTTCCTCAGATAAACTCATAATTAGATATTTGTTCTCTTAGGTGGGGGAGGTGTTCCACCAAATTTCGCTTTTACTGCTTGAACGTTATGCGACGGTTCTTCCGCGTTCAATAAATCGTCAATCTTTTTTAGATGTTCTTTTTCTTCTGCTGTTAACTTTGGATTATCGAGTACTTTCGGAAGTAGTGCTCGCCAAATGTGGCCAAATTCTTTAATAATCTCATCGCGCGTTGCCATGGTTTCCTCCGTTATTGGTGACAGTTGAAACTAAAAATTGCATTTCTAATTCTAAATTTTTATGTAACTAGAAGACTTTAACAATCCAACTCTCCGGCGATGACGTTGATGGAACTGATGCAAGCGACGGCATCGGCGATTAAGCCACCCTCAATCAATTCACAAATCGCATTATAGAAATAGAAACAGGGACGGCGCCAATGGACACGATATGGGTTCGCGGTGCCATCGCTGACGATATAGACACCAAGTTCGCCATTGGGTGATTCGACACTCGAATAAAACTCACCGACCGGGGGTTCAATGCCGTGCATGATAATCTTAAAGTGGGTTATCATCGCTTCCATGTTGGAATAGACGTCGCGTTTCAACGGCAGTACCACCTTCGGAATATCGGCATGGTACGGGCCTTCGGGAAGATTCTCGATTGCCTGTTTGACAATCTTCCAACTCTGGTTCATCTCTTCCATACGGACGAGGTAACGGTCATACACGTCGCCATCGGCACCAATCGGAATATCAAAATCAAATTCTTCATACAATGAGTAAGGATACACTTTACGAACATCCCACTCATACCCGGTGGCACGCAGGTTCGGTCCGGTGAAGCCATAGGACAACGCCCGCTCAGGTGTAATTTTACTGACACCGCGGGTTCTATCCATAAAGATGCGGTTGCGGGTCAACAATTTGTGAAAATCGGCAAGTATCTTTTGGAAGCCATTCAGAAAATCTTCAACGTCTTTTTTAAAGGAACGGGGGATATCACGCTCGAGCCCACCGATGCGGCCAAAGGTGGTCGTCAGCCGTGCTCCTGTCATGTTTTCGAGGACACGGTAGATTTTTTCACGTTGCTCAAAGAAATACAAAAAGCCGGTGTATGCACCCAAGTCAACACCAAGAATACCCATCGAAACAAGGTGATCCATGATACGGGAAAGTTCCATAAAGATGACGCGAACATATGCGACTTTCTTGGGAACCTCGATGCCCATCATCTTCTCAACCGCAAGCACCCACGCAACGTTATTCATCGGCGAGGAGACATAATTCATGCGGTCGGTGATGGTGATTACCTGATTGTAGGTGTACGATTCGGCAAGCTTTTCAAAACTACGGTGACAAAAACCGATTTCTGGATAAACCTTCATTATCCGCTCACCGTCCAATTCGACGACATTGCGGAGAATACCGTGCATGGCGGGGTGAGACGGTCCGAGGTTCAGGACAAACTTGTCCTGCTCTTCAGATTGCTCAAGGTACTTTTCAGCGATTTCCGACCTTACTTCCATTCCAACTACTTTGTCCAAATGTAAATACTACAACTCAAAGCTAATCCTAAAACCAATATTACCTGATAGAAATTACTCCAATCATGATAAAGCATTGCAAGTTGATCAACTTTAGTAATCTCATGATTCAGAAATTTCTCGTAAAGTTTCTTGTCACGCGGAGAAATATTGATGACTTCATTTGGCATTAATTTTATTTTTAAGTGATCAATTGAAAGGTGATCAAATTTATCAGCATTCACGTATTTTGTAGACCAAAGAAAATAAATGAATGCAATAAACCAAATTGTTCCAACTGAAACCCAATTATGACAACCCAAAGTCATTAAACGTACTTGAGAACTTATCAACAACATTAAAAAAATTATACCGTACAAGTATGGATATTCTATAGTTACACGTCGTTTTAATTTTTCGACGTGAAAGCTAATCATAAACTGATATTTCTCATCGTCGTTCATACTTTCTCGCAAAGTAGGAACATCATTTTGTAACCTATTCTTCTTTTTGATAAAACTCAGGAAACTCAACACGTTTGTTGTTAATCACGTCACCCAAGGGGAAGCGACCACGCTTTAATCCCTTGGTCGGGAAATCTTTACGCAACGGGTAACCTTCAAAATCATCGGGATTAACAATCCGTCTCAAGTCAGGATGTCCGGTGAATTTCACGCCAAATAAATCAAATGCCTCACGTTCCGCCCAATTCGCACCATCCCATAAAGTGCTCAGGGTGCGGATTTCCGGCTTATCGCCGAGAATGGGAAAACGTAGGCGAATACGATGCTGATACTTCATCGAGTGAAGATGGACAACAATTTCAAATCGTTCTTTGCGACTTGGATAATCGACGGCACACAAATCGAGCATCATGTTATAAGAACAGTCAGGATTGTCTCGCAGTATCCGGCACAGCTCGACATTTACCGCAGGGTCGAGCATAATCACTAACATTCCATTCGATTCGTAAGTCTCACGAATCGAGTCGGCAAACTCTTTCTTAACGATGTCAAGAATGATTGGATTGCGTTCGGTTAGTGGTGCGGCAGGTTGCATTTATTTCTTCCATCCACTATCGACAGTCTCGACTTCGAACATGTGGCGATTGGTGGATTTGGCGTACATGCCTTGTTTCTGGACTTTTTCCTGAAGCTTGATAAAGCCCTGCATCAACATCTCGGGACGAGGTGGGCAACCGGGAATGTACATATCCACCGGGAAAAGCTCGTCCATCCCCTGCACAACTGAGTACACCTCGAACATACCACCACACGATGCACAAGCACCCATTGCAATGACCCACTTCGGTTCCGCCATCTGGTCGTAAATGCGCTTGAGAACTGGAGCCATTTTGATGCAGACAGTTCCGATAACAATCAGCAAGTCAGCTTGACGGGGTGAAAAACTGGGACGTTCAGCGCCGAAGCGGGCAATGTCGTAATTGGAGGCCATCATCGCCATGTATTCGATTCCGCAACATGCAGTAGCGAACGGCATTGGCCACAGTGAATACTTACGCCCCCAGCCGACAGCGGCACTTAGTGTCGTCGCGACATATCCTTTTCCATACGGTAAATCTACTCCCAATCGAGCGCCCCCTTTCGCCACGCGAATGCGAGTGCCAACGACAACACACCCAGAAACACCATCATCGCCCAAAAGCCGTTCCAGCCGAGGAAGCGCAGGTTGATTGCCCACGGATATAAGAAAATGACTTCGATATCGAATAAAACGAAGAGTACTGCGACGAGGTAGAACTTGATGGCAAAGCGGTTCCGGGCGTTACCGGCATAGTTGACACCACACTCATAGGTATCGTCTTTAACCGCGTCGTGGCGTTTCGGTCCAAGCAGATGAGTAGCGATCAACGCGAATGCCGCGAACCCCCCCGCTATCAACAACTGAACCAATACTGGTGTGTAGGAAGACAACATGAAAGAAAAATCCCCAACTTTTTAAGCGAATTACACGAAAATGCGATTAATTTCACGTTCCGCTACAAAATTATACGCAAGATAATCCGTCTTTTACCTACCCACAACCCCTAACAGCATGTTTTTATATTTTTTGAAGAATTAAACAAAGTCAGGATGTTATCTGTCAGTATTCGTCTCATTCAGTAAGGATAAGTATGAGTGGTAGCGTGATTCGGATATCGTACCGTCTTTCACGGCAGCCCTGATTGCACATCCTTTGTCCTTGTCGTGTTTACAATCGGCAAACTTACACTTTTGCAGGTAAGGTTGAAACTCCGGGAAATGGTACACCGGTTCGTTCGTCACACCATTCAGGATGAACGATTTGAAACCGGGTGTGTCGATTATCTCCGCACCATTCGGAAGGCGATAGAGATGGGCAACACTGGTGGTATGGACACCTTTGCCGGAGGTATGGGAAATCGGGTTGGTGGCTAAATCCAAGTTAGGAAACAACCGGTTCAAGAGAGATGATTTGCCAACACCGGACGGGCCGATAAGCAAAGTTCGTCCATCCGGGAAAAGTGCAAGCAACTCGTCCTGAGTAGCCTGTTTTGTACTAATTCCAATTACACGATACCCGACGCGCTGGTAGATGGTATTAAAACCCGATTGCATGAAATTTTGCGGAGACACCATCAAATCAATTTTGTTCCAAACCAGCACCCGTTCTACTTCTTCGCAGTTTTCCGTGGCGACAAGAATCCGGTCAATGAGACCAAAAGGAGTCGTTCGATCTTCTACTGCGGCAATGATAAAAATGCGGTCAAGATTGGTGGCGATACCTTGGGCATCGGAAACATTCTCCGGGTTGCCACGGAAAAAAGCATTTTTGCGTGGATAAACTTCTACAATCGCCGCAACATCGGTCGTTGCGATAACTCCGTTGGCGACATGGATTCGGACATTATCGCCAACAAGAACACCACCATAGGTTTTATGATGAAATTTATTCTTCTTTGCGATTGTACAGGTAAAAATACCGGAAGACGTTTCAACGACAATGCGGTCCCCGGCTCGATGGGTTACCAACCCTTCAAGTTCTTTAATTTCGGAATGCTTATTCGACATGTGTAGTCATTATTTTGACGCTAATTTTTCTTGTATCCATTCTTCAATTTGGAACGCATGGCGAATCGGGTGCATCACCGCATGCTCGAGCATTCCATCGAGGCAATAGTCGATGTCCCAACGGGATTTGAAAACACTATCGAATTTTTCTTCCGGGACTGCCACAAAGGTTTTACTCCATACGTGTAGCAAATGGTCGAGAAACTCATCGGCATGGTTGTTAATCGTCTCGAGCTCCGGTGGCGTTCCTACCTGTGGTTCCGGTAGTTCGAGTTTTTCAGCTATCCAAGTTAAATATCCGCGAGAAGCACGCAAAACATGGAACAATATCGATTCCCAACTTTCGTAATTCGGGTCTTCAGTTTGCGGTACCAGAATCCCGAGCGCTTTACCTTTACGCCATGTAACAAGAAATTCTCGGAGATATTTATCCTGCAACAAAATCATCGCACGCGCACCACGATAAGTATATCCGGGAAGTGACTGCCATGTACTTTTCATCGTATCCTCCAATAGGTTTACGTGTAATGATTGAAATTTAAAGTAGAAAGCGCGTGATTGCCGCTTCACGCGCTAACCCACTCGATGTTAATTGTAATCTGCTACCGGATAGAACACCCCAACCTGCATGTACTACTTGGTCTACTTTGCTTTGTTCAATTTGCAACAATGGATTATCAAATTGCAATCCCGTTTTGAGACGCAACTGCATGGCAATGGTCTCGATGCGGTGCTGTTCCGGGGTCAGAGTTTCCCATCCAACGTCTGGGAGTTTATCGGCAAGAATCAAGTCGCGCCATTTATCAACATCAGAAATATTGGCATACCTACCAACGCCATCATAACCGTGGGCGGATGGACCACAAGCAAGGTAAGGACGCCCCGTCCAATATGCGAGATTGTGTTTCGATTCGTG
>CAZPUW010000112.1:0-8210 GCA_964589795.1 uncultured bacterium | reverse complement strand
ATAACGGCGAAACGTATTCATAGTCACCTCAAGTTGTATATCGAAAAATAACGCATATCATAGTGGATGCTCAAGCCGGTTGTCTGGTGCGGAAATTTTCGTCATTTTACCGACATGTAAGTTTGAGGAATAAAATGCCGAGCAAACCTGTTAAGAAATCAACGAAACCGGTCAGTAAACCCGTGACACAACCGATTGCCACAAAAAAAACGCACGACCCGCACGGCGTGATAACGCGCCATATCTGCCTCTCCCGCGATTTGGGGGTCGGCGGCAACCTCTATGGCGGACAAATGTTGGGTTGGATTGATGAAGCGGCGGCGATCTATGGGATGTTGGTTGTCGGCTCGGAGCGGGTCGTTACCCGCGCGTTCGAACATGCGGAATTCCGGCAACCGGTCAAATTGGGCGACCTCGTCGAGTTTATCGCAGATGGTTACAAAATCGGAAATACCAGTATCACGGTAAAGTTGAAAGTCGAGATTCTCGAAGTATCGACCGGGCATCGCATCGACACCCATGGCGTATCAGTCACGCTGGTTCACGTTTCGAAGAATGGCATGCCGATGCCGATACAACATGGTTGACCCGACCTTACATAAATTGGAGGAGCGCGTCAAGGAACTCACCGCGCTTCATGAAACTGCCCGCTTGTTGCAGGATGAGACGCGCGCTCCAACGGAAGTGATGCAGGATTTGGTTAAGCTACTTCCACCGGCGTGGCAGTATCCAAATATCACCGAAGCGCGAATCCGTTTCAACGATATTGTGGTGAATACACCGGGATTTGTTATCACGGACTGGATGCAAACCGGACAATTCACTACCCGAAGCGGTGACGCGGGAACAATCGAGGTATGTTACCGGGTGGAGCGCCCGCATGAAGTCGAGGGGCCATTCCTTGCGGAAGAACGCAATCTTATCAATTCGCTTGCGGAAATGCTTCGGGCGTATTTTCAGAATATTCTTGCCAACCGTGAAATACAGGCGGCACGCGATAACCTTGAACAACTCGTCCAAAAACGCACCGAAGAGCTACAACACACCAATCGGGAACTTGCCGAAGAGATTTCACAACACCGGGTGGCACGACAGCACCTCGACGAACATCAAAACCGGTTGCGCCAACTTTCGACGGAGCTGACGCTTGCCGAAGCGAAAGAGCGGCGCGAGATTGCCGCCGAAGTACACGACCATATCGGTCAGGGGTTTGTATTTATTCGGATGCGGCTCCAGCAGTTACGCGGCGATGCGGTTTTCTCCGGGTTTGAAAAAAGTATCGATGAAATTATTCATTTAATTGATTCAGCGATTCAATATACCCGGCGTCTCACATTCGAAATAAGTACCCCTATATTGTATGAGTTAGGGCTACCCGCCGCACTCGAATGGCTTGCCGAACAATATGAACAGAAACACAATTTGCACGTTAAGGTGCAAATCGATTCGAGTATACCAGCGACACTGCCGGAAGCGCATCGGGTACTATTGTTTAAATCGGTGCAGGAATTGTTGACCAATGTCGTGAAGTATGCGAAGGCATCCGCAGTTTCGATTACGATGAAACGTGAAAACGGAAAGACGATTTTATCTGTGCGAGACGACGGTATCGGTTTCGATATCAAACAGTTGGAAACCGTTCATCCCGACCGTGGTGGATTCGGTTTGTTCAGTATCCGTGAGCGGTTGCATTATTTCGGTGGTGAGATGACACTCGACACCAAACCGGGCGCCGGGACAATTGTTACATTGGTTGTTTTATAAATTGGGAGAATAGTGTGACACCAATACGTGTATTGCTTGCCGACGACCATAAGCTGTTTCGCATCGGGTTGAAACAGATTCTTGACCGCGAGCCGGGCATCGTTGTAGCGGGTGAGGCGCAGGATGGGTTCGCCGTCGTCGAGATGACGAAGACGCTCAAGCCGGATGTTGTGCTAATGGATATTTCGATGCCGGAGCGAAACGGACTCGAAGCGACCCGCCAAATTCTTGCCGATTGTCCCGAATGCCGCGTGATTATTCTCTCGATGCATTCCGACCGCCGCTATATCGTCGAAGCGCTCCGCGCCGGTGCGAAGGGGTATCTCCTCAAGGATTCCGCACCGGAAGAGTTGATTTCGGTGCTGCATAAAGTGATGCGCGGACAATTTTGTCTATCGGCGAAAATCAATGAGCAAGTCATCACCGATTATATCCGCATGTCGGAAACGCAGGCGGGCTCGCCGTTTGAGGCACTCTCGACACGCGAGCGTGAAGTATTGCAATTGTTGTCGGAAGGAAAATCAACCAAGCAGATTGCGGAAAAATTATTCGTGAGTGCTAAGACGGTGGAGACGCACCGGATGCACATCATGGAGAAGCTCAATATGCACACGATTGCTGAATTGACGCGCTATGCAATACGGGAGGGGTTGTCACCGTTGGAATAAATTGCAAATATTATTTCATATTTTCACGTGTATCAATTGTGATGTTCCCAAATCAAGCTCACGACACTATTTTGTGAAGGTATGGCAAATGAAATCTCATTCACAGTATCGCTCTCGTAATGTTTATCTTTTATCCATGATTCCGTAAGAACTACTTGTGCATAGGGATCATATAACTCTTTCCTTTCAAATAGATTTTTTGCAAATAACTCAGATGCAATGCTTCCACTGTCTAGTTCTTTTTTTACCCCAATTGTGTACCAAGGGAAACTATTACTCTTCTTTACCCAGTGTACTAAACCGTTTTTTGAACAAATTAAAGCACAAGGGATCAAATCGCTTGTAACAAATCTTATCATACAAGCGGTTCGTGATGCATTAAATCGATCTGACATTTCATTAATTGTTTGTGCTGTAATCACTCTTTTCGGTCGGATGAATTTTTGTGCTTCTTTTGTCGGTATCAATAGTTCTGCCGCGAAAGCATTTGCCTCCGCTTCGATTTTGTAGTCTATATTAATCATATCATAACTGCTACAGGAATATAGCAGCGCTGTATGCAAATAAAAATGTCCTAGTTCGTGAGCAATTGAAAATCTTTTTCTTTTTTCGTTTTGATGACAACTTACACGAATAATACCAGCTCGATGATTATATTTTATTATTCTAGCTTCAAAGCTTTGAGTCTCAACTTCCCAGATTATTATGTTGTCATATGCACATAAAACCTCAATGTCGGTTGTCCCCAAGTAATCTAAACCAAAACGGGCTAATATTTCATTAGCCCGTTCAGTTGCATTTGCAAACTCCGATATCATTCTTCACTCTCGATAAAGTGAATAATCATATCCAATAATTCACTATCTTGGTAAAGCTTTTGTACATCGTCCTCGGTTAATTCACCAGAGTACTCTCGGAAAGCAAGTTCAAATTGTTGTTTACCTTTTAAACTTTTCAACATTTCTTCAATATTTACTTTGGGTAATTTCGACAATTTCTCTCGAATTGAATCGAAAATTTGTTTACGTGTACTTGCAAGTCGGAAACGTTCCTGTGCTAACATCTTTGCAAGCATTTCATCGAATATTCTCTTATGCCGAGTCGTATTTACACCTAAAGTCCTGAGTTCATCCTCCGTGTTATTTAAATTTGACGAAGCCTCGTAGAAAAGCTCACCAACATTGTTAATGAGACTTCTGGTTTCAGGCTTGCGCTCCATTAGGTTTTCCTCCTTCACCTAGTTTAAAATTCTTGCGTATAAAAGTACGCAACATTAAAAGTATTTTATATACTTTTTCTACATCAATTTCCAAATAAGCCGCAATTTCAGATGCCTTTACGATTCCCAATTTCCAACACACGATAATATCTAATGCAACTGAATCGTTTGAAAACTCCTTAGTCAGTGCTGTCAAAAGCGTTTCTATATCCATTCTATTTTCAATTTCATACAGCACATCATCGCCAGAGAATTGGTCAAGATCGTCCACTTTCTGGACGAACTTCTTTTTTCTCATTTCATTAGCGACAACACTTTTCAATACGAGTCTGAGGTGGTCAAACAGGTTGGGATATTTTTCTTCATTCCATCTTTGTTCGAGACTAAAAACTTTTACAAATGTGGTTTGAACATGATCTTCAATTTCTTCGGTCGATAGATAGAAGAAACGGTTGGCTGCGTATATCAGTAAACTTTTGCGGCATGTATCCCAATCAATCGTTAACAATTTTGATGAATAATTTTGTTCTGTTGCAATCGAATTATCTGGCATCTTTCCTCCATACTCTGGTCCACTATATAGGTAGTTCACTAATTGGACTTTTTTGCCATTAAGTATTGCGGCAAAATTTGCCCAGCAGTAAACTAATATAGTTGAAGGACAAAATAAACATAGGAGGTTTAAATGTCTAATTCAGAAAGTAAACTAGTATTTACCAAATACATAACAGTCAAAGGGCGGCGTATTTATGCGAGTCAATACGGTTTGAAGGCGTTTTGCTTTGAAGCAAAAGCTGAACAATCCCGAGGAAAAGGTAATCGAGCCAGCTCAGAAGGGGGAAAAGTTATTGAAAAAATTGATTGATCATTGAACAACAACTTAAATTTGTTAAGTTGTTGTTTTATAAAACAAAAACGCGGGGGCGGGTACTACTACCCGCTCTTAATTTTCAGATTATTAACTTCTCTTTCCAATATTCTCCTTCTTTTAGGTGGTTTAGACACCATCCCAAAATTTTTGTCTACTTCACGAATAAAAAAAGGGAGCGATTAGAAATCGCCCCCTATATGTCGGCATCCAAACGTTTATCCTTCTCTTACTTCAAATACAACACCTTCTTTACTATCTGTTCGTTACCGTATCGCGCACGGATGAAGTAAACACCCGAACCAAGATGATTCGAATTCCAACTGCGCGATAAATATCCCGCCTGCGCCATTCCCGAATACAATTTACCGACCGCTCGACCGAGAATATCGGAAATCTCGATATCGAGTTTTCCATTGCGCGGAATCGCAATACTCACATTCAATTCACTATTGAACGGATTGGGATAGAGATTCGCAATCCCAAATGAAGTCGGAATCGCCCGCTCCCATGATGCCACACCGATGTTCCCAATCGAGAAGAAGCTATCACTCGTGTCGGCAAGTTGTGCCATCGTGTCCGGCACAATCGCAATTTTCGCATTGGAAGCAATGAGTGGTGTCCAGATATAACTTTGCGCATCGAGTGGTACACTGTTCGCTACCACACTCCACGATTGATTGATGTCCGAGTACAACCGAATCGTCGCATTACCACGCGCAAGATTCGGTACCCATCGAATCGTGTCGGCATAGGAAGCCCAAAGTTGTTCACCACCGTTGGGATGGAGGATTTTAACGAAAGGAGTAGCAACAGTGAAGTTGGCATCGCTGGTATCGGTGTATTGCGAAGCGGCGGTAGGCATGATGCGAATTCGCGCCGTATTCGTCAGTTGCGACGGTACCGTCCAGACGTATTGCAAATTGTTGAGGTTCACGCTACTGCTCACCGTTATCCAATTAAACGTGGGATAACTTGGTGTATAAAACAGAATCGCGTTTCCACTCGCATTATTGCGTACCCACCTGATTGTATCCTGCGTTCCGGCATACAGCGTATCGCCGCCATTCGGATGCAAAATCGAAAGGGCATAGCGAACGGTCGTAAAGTTGTTGTCGCTGGTGTCGGCGAGACCGGGAAGCGAGTCGGGAACAACCGCAATCCGTGCCGTACTGGAAGAAATATTTGGGATGGTCCATGCCCGCGCCGGTATGTTCATCGGCACATTCGTAGCAACCGTACTCCACGGCCCATCGGGATAATTCAATGTGACCCTGATGGTGGCAGTACCG
Organism: uncultured bacterium; assembly: GCA_964589795.1. Taxonomy (GTDB): domain Bacteria; phylum Electryoneota; class JAOADG01; order JAOADG01; family JAOADG01. The sequence continues at coordinate 2,399 of CAZPUW010000112.1, read as the reverse complement.
TCGTATGCGATCTGATTCCAGCGAATCGAATCACGCGTGTTCCCCACCAATGACTCACCACCATTGGGATGCAACACCGTGAGGGTAAACGGCCCGATGGAAAAATCGCCATCGCTCGTGTCGGCATACTGCGGCAGACTATCCGGCACAATCGCAACCCGCGCCGTACTCGAGTAAATATTCGGTACTTCAAATTCACTGAACGACGCACTTAACGGCACTCCCGCCGCTAACGTAAACCACTGTCCACCGGGATACGCAGACGTGAACCGTACTGAGACGGTTCCGGGATAGTTGATGGGATTCCACCGGACAGTATCCCAAGTAGCACCCAACAACACTTCGCCACCATTGGGTCGAATCAAGGTTAGTGTGAAAGTACCTATCGAGAAGTCAGTACTCGAAGTGTCCCCCGCTATTGTTGAATCGATGGACATTACCCGGATTCGCGCGTGGGTCGTAATGGGGAGCGCAGGTGTCCAAAGAATCGCTCCATTATCCGGCACACTGTTAAAGAGTGTCGTCCAATTTCCGGTTGGATAATTTCGATTCAATTCGATACGAACATTCCCGGTGACTTGCGCACTCTGCCACTTAATGGTGTCGGCAATGCCGGGAGCAAAGGTTTCGCCACCATTCGGTTTGATTAGTTGAATCGTCGCACGCGACGGTACCTCATCGGCGCCGATTGTGGGAGGCGACAAGCGGAGTTGGCTGTCGATATCGGTCGTCACCCACGCAACGGTTAGTCCACCCTGTTCTGCCGGTGAATTCATACCCATGGAAACGTGCAAATTCGCAGTTGTATCGACGAAGAGCGGATTGCCGCTTCTTGAATTCGAGTCAAGCCCAAGTGCCTGCCAAAGCGGAAGAGTACCGTACGATACGCCGGTCGTACTGTAACCAAAGTACCCGTTAACCGTATCGGGGAGATAAAAGAGATTGTGGTCGGAAGTTGTCGGTACGCCGCTCAAACAGCGATGTGCCGCCGACGAGCCCGCCTGTCCGGTCGTACGGTTGGCGAGGATGTTACTACGGGTATAGACCGAACCGGTGCCATTCGTCGAGACGCATGAGGTAATCATCGACGCGCTGTTATGGTCGGTGACAACTGTATTGTTGTCGACATTAATCGTACCGCTATTGTTTACGTCGATTAATATTCCACGAAGATAAACACCGGTTGGCGAAGAGGTTCCGATAGAATTCGTGTAGTTGTACACAAAATTATCGTACAGGTATACGGTGCCACCAGAGGAACCAATGCGCATACCGTTCATACTAATCGCGCCCGTCGTTGCATTGCGCGCGTTGTGCACACGGCACCGGTAAATGGAAAAATCCTGCATCGAGACGGAAACCTGAATCGGTGATTGGTATGAATCGACCGATTCGGAATTGTTGTACACATTCCGCGCGTCGATATCGTGGACAGACAGGTTATTCTGAAATTTCGCATAGATGCAATATGAGCCATGCGAACCGATATCATCGGCGGCACCCGAACCGATGATGGTACGCTGAGCAAAATCGGTACCCGCCCTCGTACTTCCGATTTCATTGTCGTGGCTATAAGTAGCACCACCGCCATCGAGCAGAATACCATGATTCGTATTTGTGATTCGCAGATTCAGGAACCGGTTATAACTGTTGTCGGCATCGGTGGTGACATCGGGATAGTGCCCGCAGTAAATCGCCACCGTAGAATCATTAGTTCGATTCAACGTGATGGTGCTGTTCATGATGGTGATATGCTGGGCACCTTCGGCATAACCCGAAGAATCGGCATACAGCGCGAAACCGTGCTGAGTTATTCCATTAGTGCTCGCGTTATCGGTGACGTCGATACCATCGAAGGTTATCCAACTCGAACGCTTGAATTTGACAACGTCACGCATCGCACCGCCCGCAATCGAAGAAGAATTGATGGTGACATTACCGGAGGTGGCGTGGAAAACGACCTGATTAAATTCGGAGGTTCCCGCAACGACACCAAGCGAGCATCGTTCGGCGTACGTACCGGAGCGGACTTCGAAAATCACGCCGCCGGTGCCAACACCGTTCGTATTAAGTGCGGTTATTGCAGTATTGAAGGTTGCGTAATCGGGTTCGGCGCCACCGATGGTTAATGTCCCCGTAAGCGGCTGGCTAAGGGCGGCGGGTGCGAGTAGAAACAAAATTGTAAATGTACTAACGATGAAGAAAAAACATTCATCACGTTTCATAATGTACCTCCAGTGGGTTCAATGAAACTGCCGAATCAGATTTTCCTATCGAAATAACGGGAAGAGCAAAGAAGATTTAAACAATATAATCACTCGTTTTACAAAATAAAGCGATAAAACGGCTTTTGTAATTTTTTATGTAAACGACCTAAGTAGTAAATATCGAAACAATTG
>CAZPUW010000111.1:0-8226 GCA_964589795.1 uncultured bacterium | reverse complement strand
GCAGATTTCGCTTCCGGTTTTACTGGATCGGCGATTGCAATGGCGCAACTGACAGCATTATCGATTGATGCCAAGACAATGGTGTGCGCTAAATTGTGGTGCGTGGTTGTAAAACCGACCAACTCATCAAGATTGCCGCCAGATTCTTTTAGAAAAAGCTCATTACCAAGAACGAGCGAGTGACCGGAAACGGTTCCGGTGACACCTTTACCGGTGACGGATTGGAATACTTCGACAACAGGGAAATTTGTAGGTATCTCATCATTACTATTCGCATAATCGACAATGGCTTCGGCCAAAGGGTGCTCGGAGGCATGCTCGAGTGAGGAAATCATAGCGAGTGCATTAGTAGATTTTTCCTGCCAGAACTTGCTGAAGGTAATATCTACAACTTTGGGTTTTCCTTCGGTAAGGGTTCCGGTTTTGTCGAATACAACGATATTTACTTTACTTGCTTTTTGAAGGGCTTCACCACTTTTAATTAAGATACCTCGTTCGGCACCTCGACCGGTTGCTACTAATACAGCGGTAGGTACGGCCAAACCCATTGCGCAGGGGCAGGCAATGATGAGGACAGCGACGGCGGCACTCATTGCGCGGAAAATTGTGGCATCGGGGGTGAGGAAGTACCAACCACAAAAAGTGGCAATTGCCAATAATAAAACAACAGGTACAAAAATGGAGCTGATTTTATCTGCCACTTTCTGAATGGGTGCGCGGGTGCCTTGCGCGTCGCGAACCATTTTCACAATGCGGGATAAGGTGGTGCCTTCGCCGACTGCTTCGGTTTTAATTTTCAGTAAACCATTGCGATTAACTGTACCACCGGTTACGCGGTCACCGATAGTTTTTTCAATGGGAAGCGGTTCACCGGTCAACATTGCTTCTTCCACCGAACTGGTTCCCGAAGTGATAGTACCGTCGATGGGGATACTCTCACCGGGACGGATGAGAATTTCATCGCCGACGATGACTTGCTCGATGGGTAGTTCCCACTCTTCGTTTCCGCGAACTATGCGTGCGGTCTTTGGTTGCAATGCCATCAGACGGCGGATAGCACCGGTGGCGTTATGCTTTGCTTTCGCCTCTAAGGTGTTACCGACAAGGATTAGGGCAATGATAAAGACAACTGCTTCATAATAGACATCGACCATCGTACCGGTATCGCTGGAAAAAGTCGCATATAGCGTGGCGATAAAGGAATAAATAAAAGCGGCACCGGTTCCCAACGAGATGAGGGTATTCATGTCGGCGGAACCGTGTAGGAGAATTTTCCAAGCGCGGGTATAAAAATGACGTCCCGCCCAGACCATGACGAAAAGAGTAAGAAGACACAAGAACCACCGAACCCCGTCAGGTGGAAAATCGAATAACCACGGTGCAATGGATTGCAAGGGGGCCATTACGAACCGGGATTGAAATTTAATCACCGGATCGACCGACATATCACCGTGATTTGCCATCAACGGCATTGATAGGAGCATGGCAAGCATTGCGAGAATGAACGAGACAATTGCTTTCAGGCGCAACGACCGGTACGCAATGTTTTGTTCTTGTTCGATAGAGATGGTAGTGGTAGTGGAAGATGTTTTTGTGTCCGGTAGAGTACAATCGTAACCGGTATTGCGGATAGTCTCAGCTAATTGTTCCAGTGTTGTGGAAGAGGAATCGAAGGTGATGGTGGCGTTGTTCATCATCAGATTGACGACAGCTTCACGGACACCGTCGCGTTTCGTTAACGCGCGCTGGACACGCGCCTGACAGGATGCGCACGTCATGCCTTGGATGGGGAGGGAAATCCGTTGAATGTTTTGGACTGTATTCATTGATTAGTGAGACAATAAAAGGCATCGAATGATGCCTTTAAAATAAGTAAACTTTCTGAATTTCAATTAATCACCATTGGAGTCGTTGGGTTTATCGGCTTGCTCATTCGATTCGAGGTCTTTCCGCGCCCAAATCGGTAGTTTATTCTTGCCACCGGACAACAACTCGAATGCTTCTTTAGGTGCACCGCAGGGCGGACAGAAGTCCGGTGGTTCCACACCATAGTAAATGTATCCGCATACCGTACAACGCCATTTTTGCATTCAGTTATCCTTGTGCCGTAGAAGAATTTCCGTCCGGTTTTTTATCGCCGGAAGGTTTCTTAAGTAATGGTTCAAACGCTTCTTGCGGAGCCCCGCAGGATGGGCAACTTTCCGGAGGTTGCTCGCCGGTAAAGATGTATCCGCAAATTGAACATTTCCACTTGTTCATGGATGGCTCCTACTCGTATTAGAAAATCGAAATGGTTGTGCAAGCTCGATACAATTAGTACGTTGTCAAAATGCTTTCGATAGAATATCGCATCATGGCAGTGTCCATGCAAGGAAATTTAAAGAAGTACGCTTTGAGAATACCAACGGATTTAGGAAGCATCGTGACGGAAATATGCTGACCCACCTCGACTGGATTGTCCTTACCATTTATATGCTAATCTCGGTAGTTGCGGGATTAGCTCTTGCACGCCGCGCAAATACCAGTACCGAAGAATATTTTTTGTCCGGGCGCTCACTCCCGTGGTGGTTGCTGGGGACGAGTATTGTTGCGACCGGATTCTCGTCGGATACACCGCTCTACGTCACCAACTTGGTACGTAAAGGGGGCATCGCGGAGAATTGGCAATGGTGGAGCTTCGCGATCGGCGGGATGTTAGGCGCAGTTTGGTTGGCACCATTGTGGCGGCGTGCGGGCGTCATGACGGACGTGGAACTCACGGAATTGCGCTACAGTGGTAAAGTGGCAAGTTTTCTGCGCGGTTTCCGGGGGGTGTGGCTCGCATTGCTGGTGAATAGCATCAGCATGGGCTGGATTATGCTGGCAATGGCGAAGATTGCATATGTCTGTTTCGGTTGGGATAAGGTGCTCTCATTGACAATCCTTTGCAGTGTAACGCTGGTGTATACATTGATGGGAGGATTGTGGGGGGTTATCCTCGCGGATTTCGTGCAATACATCATTGCACAAGCGGGGGCGATTTTACTCGCATTTTTCGCAATCGACAAAGTCGGCGGGATGGATAAACTGCTCGCATTCATGCGCGATACGAGCCATTGGAAACCGAATGGCCCGGTGCCGGTTGAACCGCTCTCATTTGTACCGGCGCTATTCAGCGGTGGTAATCTCTTGAGTGCGGCATTCGGTAGCTTTTGCGTGTATACGCTCGTACAATGGTGGGCTTTCCTCAACAGTGACGGCGGCGGAAAGGTCGTCCAGCGGCTGCTTGCGGCAAAATCGGAAGGGCATGCAATGGGCGGCTTTTTCTGGTTCAATATCGCAAATTACGCTATCCGGACTTGGCCGTGGATTATCGTCGCACTGGTGAGTTTTATGTTGTATCCGGCGATTGCCGACCCGGAGATGGCTTATCCGCAGATGATGGTGGACCTTATGCCGTCGGGGTTGTTGGGAATAATGCTCGCGAGTTTTATGGCGGCGTTCATGTCATCAACAACCAGCCATGTCAACTGGGGTGCGAGTTACATGATGAACGATATCTACCGCCGGTTCATGGTTAAGGGACGTCCCGATAAACATTACCTGAGTATGGGGTGGTTGTTTTCGGCGATTGCATTGTTATTAGGCGGATTGGCGGCATATCTATCGAATAGCGTGACAACGACTTTTCAATTTGTAATTACCCTCGGTTCCGGGGTAGGGCCAATTTACTTGCTCCGGTGGTTGTGGTGGAGAGTCAATGCCACCGCGGAATTGGCGGCATTGATTATGAGTACTGTGCTTGCCGCGGTGTGGGTTTTTGTCCGTCCGGAATGGATGACGTTCTCAATTAAATTGTTGATGACAGCATTTCCGACGTTGCTGGTGGCAGTATTGGTTGCCATCTCGACGAAGCCGACATCGATGAAAAATTTAATTGAATTCTATCGGCGAACACGGCCACCGGGATGGTGGAAACCGGTACGGGATGCGGTTGCGCTATTGCCGCTCGATCAGCAACCACAAGTACCGAAGATGCGGGGCGGTCTCGTAATATTCCATTGGATGCTTGGACTGGGGTTGGTGTTTGGATCGACATTCGGAATTGGTTGGCTGCTATTCATGGATTGGACACGGGGAATTGCGGCGATTGGAATTGGTGCGGCATGCGGATTGATTATTTTCAATCATTACCGGAAAAAAGCGCTCGTTATATAATACAATTCGTTGCTTCGTGTGTAAAAAAAAAGATACAAGAAACTTTCAATGGACAGAATAAATTACGAATTCGACATTCAAAAGATTCAGAGGTATTCGTGAGCCGACACGAAATTATGTGTCGGGTTCTGTCCTACGAAAGATAAATCAAATACCGGTTTGGAGACCGATGCTACCTATTACTTGAGGTACACCATTTTACGGACAGCATTGGTGGAGCCGGTTTTCAGACGATAGAAGTACTCACCGTTTGGTAGGCCGTTTAGATTTACATCAATCGAATACTCACCAACACTCTTTGATTCATAAGCTAATGTGCGAACTAACTCTCCCTTAAGGTTGAAAAGTTTCAGTGAGACAAAACCATCATGTGCGACTTGGTACCGAATCTTGGTAATCGAGTTAAAGGGATTGGGATAGTTTTGCGCCAACGGATACCAATCGGGAATGATGTCACCATTGCCGATGCGTGGAGTCGCTGAAACTTGAGTGGGGTAAAAAGTTTCAACACCATCGAGCGAGAGGTCGCTCAAGCGATAGTAATAGGTGCGTCCATTTTCGACACGCGTATCTGTCCATGAATATGTCTTCGGTTCGGAAGAGGTACCGCGCCCCGCAATCTCTTTGACAACATCACCAACCGTGGTTCGATTTTCGGAACGATAGATGCGGAAGAGACGGTTATTGGTTTCGGATTCGACTCGCCACGTTAGGTGGACCGTGGTGTCGCCGGACGTGGCTGTGAAGGAAGTTAGTTCAACTGGGAGCACGATTTGGCTACCCAATGTCCAATAGGAAAAATTGTTTACGTGGTGGATGATAGCGGAGTAAACCCCATTGGCATCGGGACCGGTGGTAATGCAAGGGGAAATCACCCATGGATTGGTGCCGTGTTTCGTTGCGATTCGTTGAATCTGCCAGCGTGTCAAACCGTTCATATCGGCTGTGGTAAAATGGAGAGTAAGGTCTGCATCGTAATTAACACCACCGGTTTGGTTGATGTCCCATATCCGGTTAATCCAATTTGCTGGTGGGAGAACAGTGTCGATTTCAGTCTGAATCAGTCCCCAATTCGCGATGGCATTCGAGCGGGAGTCACGACGGCAAGACATTTGTGTGGGGTTACTTCCAGAACCATTAGCAAAGAACGATACAACGATGGGTGGTTGATTATTTGTCAACGGATCATTTTGGAACGTAGGTGACCATGCAGTGGTACCACCGGTTCCGGTAATTTTTTCCGATTGACAATAATCGAAGAGGAAATTTCCTTCGTCCGCACCAATGTCGGGACGAGTGGAATTTCTCGCGTTACCATCGAAGTCGGTAGTGACATACGAAACAGGTACACCACGGCTTTCGACCGGAGTAGGGATGTCGGTATGGATGTGTAGGTCGGTGGATGAAACAAAATTGGGATTCCCAACAACAGAATTTGAATCGAGATGGGTAAGCGATTGCCAAGAAGACAGATTACAGTGGGTAGTACCACTCAGACCGATTGAACCGTTTGTCGGATTGGGTAAGTAAAAACAGTTGTTGTTGGAATATTGAAGAGATCCTGAAGTGTAAAGACAATAGTGGTTAGGAGTTCCCGTTTGATTCGGAGTTGTGTTGACAAGTATGTTGTTGCGAAGTGTATCATGATTATTCGCAACAACCGAAAATGCTGCAGCAGTGGAAGAACATCGCGTTGAATCGCCAATGCCCTGCTGCATTAAAACTGTGTTATTATCAAAATTAGCGTTCGTCGTAGTGGAAGCGAAAATACCATAAGCATGAATCGCCGAAGTTAATGACGCGGTTGTAGCAACTGATTGTACGTTCTGAATAAGATTATTAAAAAATTTATAGTTTGTCGCGGTAATACAATAAATACCACAAGCGTCACTATACGGGCTGTTATGAACAGCCGATATATTATAAACCCGATTGTTATAAATTTTTGATGGGGAAGCATTGGAATAACCGTTGCAATATATTCCAAAAGCATGACCTGAAGAAGAATGTACATCACTGATTTCGTTGTCATGGAGTAGCATTCGATTCTGATTCCCAGTTGTAAATCCATACGATGTACCCACACTACCACTTGAAATCACATTTCTAATTGTACTGTTTTGAAACGAAAGCCCACCACAATCACCGCTACTCAATCCAATAATATTACCAGCCGAAATAGTAGAAGTTATATTGTTGATATTGATTCGCTGAAATGACGCATTTCCTAAACTATTGCAAATCATGCCGTAACAACTACCCGCGCCATTCACCGAAACACCGCTAATCGTTATATCACTGCTCGTAAAAGCTGCATCGCAATTGACATAGTCCATCCCATAACTCATATACGCATTCAGTGACGTAACAGTACTGACATTAAACTCAGAAACTGAGGCCGTCCCAGAGACTTGATTAAACGACACGCCAAAACTATAACTATATCCATTATTACTCACTGTAGTAATATTACTGATATCTATATTGTAAGCGGTTAAATTGACCTGATAATAGCAAGACAAACCGTATGAGTTTATTCTTCCATTTGAATGTACGTTTCCGATAGCGACGTCGTGTATGATAGTTGATTGGTTATGATCACAAGACAAACCACAGCAGTCGCCTGTGTTGCTTGTGGAAGTGGTGATCAAATTTTGGATATCCAAATCGTGGATTAACATATTAAATTGATATTTGGATTGAATACCGTAACAGGATCCTGTACCCCCAATCGTATCATTCAGTAACGTGCCAATCGTAAACCGATTCGGATCATTTCTATCCGTGCTGGTGCTCCCAATTTCGGTGTAATAGTCAGGAAAAGTCTGGTTACTTACTAAACAAAAACCCGTTCGGCATTTCGAAATTTTTAAATTTAAATATATGTTGTAAGATTGTGAACCGGAAGCATTGGTTGGTTGAGATAAAGTTGATTGACATATTCCATAAGAGGAATAATCCTTTCGAAGTTGGATCCGACAGTTTTTGATTGTGTTGTGAGATGCACCTTGAGTAGTGGAGTAATTCGTAATCCAGTAACCATATTCGAGATAACACGAACCTCTGCTGGTATCGATGATATCTATCCCATCGAATGTAACGTAAGAACAACCGTAAAGTTTTATCGCAGCTTCGATATAAGTAGTGGTTGTTGGACTCACTGTGACGGAACCACTCTCTTTTCGGTAGATAACGGGATTGTCCGCGCTCGAACCAGCAATAGGGTAAACATACAGCATGTCACCGTATGTTCCGGGACGAACATTGAACGTTACACCACCCGGGCCGACACCCCACGAAGTGACCGCCATCGTTGCATCATTCAAAGTAGCATAATCGGGATTGGCTCCACCAACGGTTTTAATACCGGTGAGCGGTGTGGCAGCGACAAAGGTCGCAAATACGATCGTGACGAAGGAAATTGTTAGTAACAAGCGGTACATAGTAACTCCGTTCAGTAGTACTTAGGTGATATCGGTGTGCCATCAAATGTACCGATTGGATGCACATTGTACAATAATCTTTGCATCTTAATGTCTTTGAATTGTGCGGAGAGACACGATGCCAACCGCTAATCGGGATTAATTTTCCCCTATTTCGAAAAAATAGCCCGTTACCGCTTGCCTATCAGCCGCTGAAACACTATCATATTGCAATAATTAGAATACTCGGAGTACCCCATGAATCCCCTAATTTTCCGTGAATACGATATTCGCGGTATTGTCGGCGAAGACCTCGATGAATCCACTGCGAAGTTGATTGGACAGGCATACGGAACCTACGCGAAGCGGTTGGGAGCGGTTAAAGTCGCGCTGGGCCGTGACGGACGGCTCTCGGGTCCGGTGCTGGAACCGGCGGTTTGCGAGGGAATAATATCGACCGGAATTTCCGTACTGCGGCTGGGGATGGTTCCGACACCGGTGTTGTACTATGTGGCAACCACCGGGAATGTCGGTGGTGGGTTGCAAATCACCGGGTCGCATAATCCGCCGAATTATAACGGCTTTAAGGGGATGGTGGGGGACGACA
>CAZPUW010000110.1:6864-8227 GCA_964589795.1 uncultured bacterium | reverse complement strand
TTATTTCTTTCTGAACAACGATACTATTTTGATGAATGACGTGGTCGGCATTTTATATCGGTTTTGCGAAGCCAATACCGATGTCGGGTTGTGCGGCGGTCAGATTTACAGCCCTGAGCTGGTAACACAACCTTCATTCCACCACTTCCCAACTCCAATGGTTATGTTATTTGGCGACCGGTTGATGTGCCGCTTGCAGGGTAAGGGTCAAAACAACCGGGGAACGATTTACAAGATTCCGATGGCAGTCGATCTCGTATCAGGTGCAGGGATGTTTATACCATCCGAGCTCTTTCATGCTATCGGCGGGTTCGATACTTCAAGTTTTTTGTATTGCGAAGAAGAAGAGCTGGCGCTTCAAGTCCGCAAACAAAACCGGATAGTTTGTTTGGTTCCCGACGCGAAAATCATACACCATGAACGGGGAAGCGTCGCACCAAGCTTCGAATTAAAACGGGAATACTACATCTCGTTATTCCAGCTCTACCGAAAACATTACGGCATTTTCAAGACAGCATTTGTAAAATGGTTGCTTGCATTATCGCTCTATCGGCGGGGAATTACTAACCGCGAAAATCGGGAACTTGCGATGTTTATTTTGGATGGCGCACCGGAAACCGCAAGTTTACGGTACAATAATCTTCCCCCAAAATAATTTCTTACTTCTTTACATAACCAATCAGATTTGTTTTATCCATGCTTTTACGCGTCTCAATTCAATGCAAAGGTTTCGTACAAGGAGTCGGATTCCGACCCTTTGTCTATCGTATTGCTAATAATTACGAGGTAAGCGGATTTGTGCGGAACATGTCGTGGGGCGTGGAAATTGAAGTGCAGGGTGAAAACGAACAGGTCGAACAATTTACTTATGATTTACAAAATAAGTTGCCGCCACTTGCGGAAATACAATCGTTAGAACAAAAAGTTATTCCTGTTTGCGATATCGAAACAGGATTTAGGATTATCGATAGTGTCGAAAGTTTCGCTGAAGCATCGTTGATTAGTCCCGATGTGGCAACTTGCCCCGATTGCCGCAGGGAAATGAACGATCCGCAGGACAGACGTTTTCATTATCCCTTCATTAACTGCACAAACTGCGGGCCAAGATTTACGATTATCGAAGAAGTACCGTACGACCGCGCGAAAACGACAATGCGCAATTTTGCTTTGTGCTCCGAATGCGGAAATGAATACCGAAATCCTGCGGATAGAAGATTTCACGCGGAACCGGTAGCGTGTCCGGTATGTGGTCCAAAAATAGAATTCGTGGGAAAAGCAGTAAAAGAAAAAAGTAAAGAAGCGGTCGGACAGGATTGTCCAACCTCCAAAATAAATAAAAACAAAAATGACGATGAAGATATTT
>CAZPUW010000110.1:0-6854 GCA_964589795.1 uncultured bacterium | reverse complement strand
TAAAACAGTTAATGCGCTGAAAGCGGGCAGGATTGTCGCTATCAAAGGTTTGGGCGGGTTTCATTTAGCGTGCGATGCAACCAATGAAGACGCAGTCATCCGGTTACGCGCACGGAAAAACCGGCCATATAAACCGTTGGCGGTGATGATACCGGATATAGAAACAGTACGGCAATATTGTGAAACTACTGAAGCAGAAGAAAAAGAACTCCAAAGTTACCGGCAACCGATACTGTTATTGAAGAAGAAAATCGGATTAACAAAAACAAAAAATAGTTTAGCAGAAGCATTAGCACCGGGATTGAATGAAGTAGGTGTGATGCTTCCATATACACCGTTACACCACTTGATATTTTCGATTGGAAAATTCCCGGCATTGGTTATGACCAGCGGCAACCGCTCGGAAGAACCGATTGTAATCGTTAATGATGATGCGCTATCAAAGTTGGAAACCATTGCAGACGATTTCCTTTTACATAATCGTCCGATTTGGAACCGTTGCGATGATTCGGTCGGGTATTTTCGCGAAGACCGATTGGTGCTGACCAGACGCTCACGGGGATTTGCACCGAGTCCGGTTTTGCTGTCGTTTGACGTACCACCGATGTTGGCAGTAGGGGCGCAGTACTGCAATGTATTTACACTCGCAGATAAAAGAAGGGCATTCCTCTCACAATATATCGGTGATGTAGATTCGCTTGAGACATTGACATTTTTAAAAGAGTCAATAGAGAAATTGGAACGTTGGTTGGATATTCAACCGGATATTATCGTTCACGATTTACATCCTGATTTATTGACTACAAGATTTGCACAAGAAATCGGTCGCGACAAAAGATTGATAGCTGTGCAACATCATCACGCACATTTTGCATCGGCATTGGTTGCGAATGGAATCTCTGGACCCGCTATCGGCGTGGTGTTTGATGGTACAGGGTACGGCGACGACAAGACGATTTGGGGCGGTGAGTTTTTTGTTGGAGATATTGGAACTGTAAAACGGGTCGGACACCTCAAACCTTTTCCATTGCCAGGAGGTGATGCGGCAATCCGAAAGCCGGTACGAACTGCTATCGCGATTTTACATGCACTCCTCCCCAATAAGAAATTGCCAAAAACTATTCTTGATAGTGTTAGCGAAGATGAAATAACGGTAGTTCGACAAATGGTGGACAAAAGATTCAATACCATTCCGACTTCAAGTATTGGCAGGTTATTCGATGCGGTTTCTTCAACGTTGGGTGTCAGGCACGAAGTTACTTATGAAGGACAAGCGGCAATCGAATTAGAACATTTGGCAAGCCGCGCCAATAGCGCTGTTAGTGTAATTGAAAAATACGATTTACATTTTAGTATCGAGCAAGCCGGCGATACGTTACAGATAAGTTCGACGCAATTCCTATCGGGTTTATGCGATGCCATCGAAAATAACGAATCCAATTTAGAACTGGCATTCGCGTTTCATTTTTCGCTTGCCGAAGTTACATGCAAGTTGGTAAAAGAAATTGCTGAAAATTATAAATTGAATAATACCGTTTTGTGCGGCGGTGTTTTCCAAAACCGGTTATTGACAAACTTACTCGCAAGTGAATTGAAACAACACGGGATTGAACCGGTATTGCCGGGTTTGATTCCAGTTAATGACGGTGGAATTTCGTTGGGTCAGATTGCGGTTGCATCGACCCGAATATAGAAGGGATGAGAAATGTGTCTCGCGGTTCCCGGTAAAATTATGAGTGTGGCGGGTACGATGGCGGTTGTCGATTTCGGTGGAATTGAACACAACCTCGCACTCGATTTACTTCCCGATGCGCAAGCCGGGGAATACATCCTCGCGCATGCCGGATTTGCCTTGCAGATTATGGATGAAAAAGAAGCGTTGGAACTTTACGATTTATTCCGTGAACTCGATGCGCAAATCGATGAAGAAGACCGAAAGAACGAATTATTGTGAATCCGGTTCCAAAAGACCTCGACACCTATTACCACCGTATCGAAGAAATTGTCACTTACCCGATTAATTTGATGGAAGTTTGTGGTACCCATACCGTGGCTATCAGCCGCTCAGGTTTGCGTTCGCGACTACCAAAGCAACTTAGGTTGCTATCGGGCCCGGGGTGTCCGGTGTGCGTTACACCGACATCGATAGTCGATACCCTAATTGCATTAGCAAGACAACCAGACGTTCTTATTTCTACATTCGGGGATATGCTGCGGGTGCCGGGATCGAGTTCTTCGTTAGACGAAGAGCGTTCGCACGGGGCGACGATACAAACGATTTATTCACCATTGGAAGCAATCGAGTATGCGCAATCGCACCCCGAAAAACAGGTTGTGTTGGCGGCAGTGGGATTTGAGACAACTTTGCCGGTGTTAGCTGCGACAATAATTCGAGTGAAAGAGTTGGGGTTAACCAATTTTTTCGCGGTGCCGTCGGGACGATTGGCACCACCTGCAATGGCGGCACTGTTGCAGGCGAAAGACGTACGAATCGACGGATTTATCTGTCCGGGACACGTCAGTACAATTATCGGAACCGAACCATACGAATTCCTTGTGCGTGAATATGGTATCCCATGCGTTATTACCGGATTTGAAGCGAGCGACTTGTTAGAAGGGATAACAATGTTGCTCGAACAAATCGTTACAAAGAACCCAAAAGTCGAAAACCAATATCGCAGAGCAGTTGACACACAGGGTAATGAGAAAGCAAAGAGTGTCATTAACCAAGTATTTAAAATAACCGATGCGGAATGGCGCGGGATAGGGACGATCCCCAACTCAGGAGTTGAATTCAATGATGAATTTGCGATGTACGATGCCCGAAGCAAATTCAATGTCGAAGTAGTGACTTCATCGAAGATGCCTGCGGGATGCCGCTGTGGTGAGATTATGCGCGGAATAAAATTACCCCACGAATGTGAATTGTTCGGGACGGCATGTATTCCATCCCATCCGGTTGGGCCGTGCATGGTTTCTACGGAAGGGTGCTGTGCGGCGTATTACCGGTACGGGGAACGATAAAAGTAGGTGACGGGTAACAGGGAACAGGCAACAGGAAATGATACACGAAAAAGAAATTATGCTGGATCATGGTGAAGGAGGCGCGGCAACCCAACGGTTGGTTGAGACCCTTTTCTTCAAACATTTCGGAGCACCGGAAGTTGCGGAAGACGCGACAATCGTACCGAGTGAAGCGCGCATCGCAGTAACAACCGATTCGTTTGTTGTGAAACCATTAGAATTCCCCGGTGGAAACATCGGAAAACTTTCAGTGTGCGGTACAGTGAATGATTTAGCCGTGATGGGAGCAATACCGAAATATTTGACCGCTGGATTCATTTTGGAAGAAGGACTTTCACTCGAAGTGTTGGAACGGCTTGTAAAAGCGATGGCGGAAACTGCAAAGGAAGCAGGGATAGCAATAATCGCCGGAGATACGAAAGTCGTCGGACGAGACGAAGCCGACGGAATTTTTATTAATACAACCGGAATCGGGTTCGTTCCTCTTCAAAGAACTCTTTCGAGTGCGAACTGCCAACCGGGCGATGCGATTATCGTTAGCGGAACTATCGCCGAGCATGGTATGGCGGTAATGGTGGCACGGCAAGGGTTTGGCATCAGTGGTGACTTGCACTCGGATTGCCAACCACTCGCCGATTTAGTAGAAAATATTTTGGAAGCAGTTCCTGAGACACACTGTATGCGCGACCCGACCCGTGGAGGCATTGCGACAACTTTATTGGAAATTGCTACTGCGAGTAAAGTCGGAATGACTTTGAAAGAAGTGGCAATTCCATTACGACGACCGGTTCGCGCCGCTTGTGATTTATTGGGAATTGATCCACTTTATGTCGCGAGCGAGGGGCGTTTACTCGCAATCGTTCCCGAAGAAAAGCAAGAAGAGGCGTTACTCGCAATGCGAAGGCATCCGCGAGGAAAAGATGCGTCGATTATAGGATATGTAACCGTTACCCCTAAGGGTTTGTATCTCGAAACGAAAAGTGGTGGGAATAGGCCGTTAATCGCACTCGAAGGGGCCCAACTA
Source organism: uncultured bacterium (assembly GCA_964589795.1). GTDB lineage: Bacteria > Electryoneota > JAOADG01 > JAOADG01 > JAOADG01. The sequence goes on along the minus strand of CAZPUW010000110.1, from coordinate 2,806 downwards.
CCGCGGATTTGTTAACCATGCACGAAGCATCCATCGCACAACATATCATCGAACAGGTAAGTGAACGTATCGAAAATGGTACGCTTCCTGCCCGTATCGAAAAAATTAATTTGAAAATCGGCAAGATGACCGCAGTTGTACCGGAAAACCTTTGCTTCATGTTTGGAGTACTGAGCCGGGACACGGTGTTGGCAAATGTTAAGCTCGATATTACCGAGATACCGGTACGTTGCCGCTGCCGCGCCTGTAACGCCGAGTATGAAGCGGAAGAAATGAATTTCTGGTGCCGGGAATGCGGTTCGCCGGAAGTAACGATTATATCCGGTCGGGAAATGGTAATCGATTCGGTTGAGGTAGAAGATGCAAACGAAAACAATTGAAGTCGTCACACAAATTTTAGATGCGAACGCACGGGTAGCGGCAGAGAACCGTCACAAGTTCCAACATGCGGGTGTGGTAACGATTAACTTAATCAGTAGTCCCGGCTCAGGAAAAACGACGCTTTTGGAAACAACCTTACCGATACTCGTCAAAGCAGGTATCAAGGTCGGCGTGATTGCAGCAGATATCGCCACTACCGCTGATGCGGAACGCATTGCAGTACACAATGTGCCGGTTATACAAATAACAACCGACTCATTCGGTGGGGCATGCCATCTTGAAGCACCAACCGTACGTCAAGCGCTCGAACTATTTCCCATCGAAGGACTCGATTTATTATTCATCGAGAATGTCGGCAATTTAGTGTGCCCGGCGGAGTTCGACATCGGTGAAGCATTGCGGGTAACACTTATCTCGATAACGGAAGGGGAAGACAAACCATTGAAGTATCCACTTGCATTCAGGGTATCCGATTGTGCGGTAGTTACGAAAATGGATTTGTTACCGCACTTGAAAGTTTCCATGGAGAAATTGCGGAACTGTATATCACAAATTCATCCGCAATTGCCACGGTTCGAAATATCGGCTCATACAGGCACGGGAATGGACGAGTGGATTAGTTGGTTAAAGCAGCAACTTGCGAATAAGCAAGAACTTTTGTCGCACGAACATGGCCATGAAGATGGGATGAAGCATGAACACGGACATACTCACAGCCATGGTCATTCGCATTAAGGTGAACAGTTCAGGGGCAGGATAAATCCTACCCTACGGACAATAAGAAGAAACGAAAAAGCCGCAGAATTTCTGCGGCTTTCGCGTTCTAAATTACTACTTGAATTACTTCGCAGCCGGCATGTAGCGAAGCGAAGCCATCGTCGACCATGCACCAGCAGAACCGGTTAAGAAGTAGGGTCCGCGGTTCAAGATACCGGGATCTACGCTCAAGTCGAGCATGAAATCACCCTTCTTCAAGCCAGCGCCAAGATACAGACCAGTTGTCGCGGTTCCGATTTCCTGTACCTTATCGTTGCTGTAATCAATCCAGCTACGTTCGGCACCGGCGCGCGCCACTAACCAGCTATTGACCATGGTTTCGAAACCGAAACGATAGTACGGAAGTTGGTTGGTTGCAATTTTCGCATCGAGACCGGTTCCGGTCGGAGGTGTATTCTTCATTTCTTCGCTGTTGAACGCTAAACCGAAATCACCTACCATTAAGGTGTTGTCGTTCAGCCATTCATTCAAACCGACACCAAGCTTGAACATAGTTGCATTGTCGGTATTTTTGAAATCACCAGCAGTTGTTGTAGAATCGTAACCTACGTTGTTCAACTGAATACCAACGTAAGGAATAACGCTGGTGTGTTCGTTAATCTCGTCCCAATAACGGGCATTGATGTTAAGTAAAAGACCGCCATCGGGCTTGGTGATGTCCTTGCCATCGGTTCCCTTGTTCGTAAAGGAATGGCTGCGGAAGTTCAAACCGAGATCTAATTTGTCCATCAATGTAGCGCCGAAACCAAGACCAAAATACATCTGCGAGGTTTCAGCGCTGCTGCCTACCGTCTTGTCTTTCCAGCTATTTTGGTAAATGTTCAAATTCATACCAAACGGAACATCTCCCAGCTTGCGACCATAGAACAGGTTTAGCTTCGGTGCAGTCGTGTTATCGCCAGCACCTTGCTCGCCTACAACCGGACCATACATTCCACCTTCGGGAAGACCGGTATTGTCGAGATACAAGCCATATACAGCCCCGCCGTACTTGTAGTGACCACCGATGCTATACAGAGAATTTGGACCGGTGCCACTGATTTCCATCGATCCCCACGTCGGGTAATTGGAAATCATTTGCGGATATAACCCGATGTTGTATACATCTTTCACGATGTGGTTAACGTTGCCCAGTGTCATAACCCGTGTTTCAGTCGCACCGGCAACACTCGCTATCAATAACGACAAGGCAATCGCCGTTAACAGTAGCTTTACTTTCATTGAGATATCTCCTAAACAATTGAACAGACCGCGGAATTACTCCATCACATACCGGATCACTACGATTTGTGTCACAGTTGTGAGCAATTGGAAGCTGCTTCGGTCTTGTATCGTTAACTAAGTGCAGTTTCCAAGTTGTGTTAATAATATGTTAACAAAGTCTCAAATGCAATACTGGTGCGGGGAAAACAATACTTTGCTTATGAGAATAGAGTATTGTCGAGAGTTTTTATTATGATGAGTATTATGAAACAGTACTGGTGCGCGTTGAGACCTTTTACAACAAAAATTTGAAACAAAATTATAAATGTTTATAAATTAACTAAATAATTAAAAGTGTTTACAAGTTCTATTGAGACAATGCTCTGTGAAACATTTTAAATTTTTATTTTTATAGACAAATTAATATGAAACTTACAAATCGGAG